>DATEEW010000245.1:0-2319 GCA_035280965.1 Burkholderiales bacterium | reverse complement strand
GCACCCCCATCGGACCGCGCGCGACTTGTCCTACAACCTCATTTTTTGGCTATTTCGAAGTAAGTTGTAACGCGTGCGTTGCCGCTCGCGTCGCGGATCGAGGCTGTGTCAAGCTCGATGTTGAATTGGAAACCGCCCTCTGGGAGGACGGTCGTGCTAAGCGGCAGTTTTGCAATGCGTTCGCCCCCCAGCGAAAGCGCATAGAGCTTGAACCCGGAGGCGGATCCGTTATGTTTTAGGCGGATCTGCGCGCGGATAGCGCGGATTTCCACGGGCATGTTGCCGCGCTCGGTCAGCTCGACACGGCCATCCGATAAAGTCGTAAAGACCGCATTGCTGCTGCGCGCATCGGTGGCTACCGTTAACAAAATACGCGTACTGTCGAGCAAGGCTTTGCCGTTCTGCAGAGAACTGGCAGCGACCATCGCTCCTCCGTCGGCGCCGTCGATACGGAGGTTGCCGACTTCAAGCGGCATCGGCGCTTCATTAGGAAATACCGTGGCTTCGGTGCGTCCGGTGCGAACGCGCAAGGTCTTTGCCGGCGCATCGAGCACGATTTCCCCCGAGTCGGTCACATAGCGGCCGTTTGTCGCGTCCGAAGAATTGATCGGCCAGCCTCGCTGTGCCTGCTTTTGCTTGAGATCGGCAAGCGTGTTCTCCCACAAAGTGTTTTGCTCGCTTTCGACCAATGCCCCGTTGAGGCTCCGTTCATTCAATTCAAAGGGTTCCACGTCGCGCAGCGAATCGGGCAGATAAGTTTCTTTCACCGACCCCAGGCCGGTTACGAGCGCAAGCCGATTGAAACCGAAAGGCGCGGGGGTTTTTCCACTCCATGGGTTATGCAAAAAATCATCGCGCAGCATAGTGGGCGCGCGGTGTGTCGCTTTCTTCACGTCGCCACGGCGGAACAGAAGCGCCGAAAGCGTTTCTCCTGCGCGCGCCACTGGATCGAGGCCGACATTGAACTGCTGCAGCGATTTGCGGCGGTTCACGTCGGAGTCGGCTTCATATTGCAAATAAACGGGATTGGCAAAGCGGCAGATGCCGTGCCAACCTTGAAAGGCCGCGTAGGCGGGGAAGGCCAACCCCGATTCGCGCCGATAGGGGCTCCAATAAGGATGATGGTGCTCATCCACGATAAATGGCTTGTTCAGATTACGCGCCAGTCCGAAGTAGCCGATATAGGGCAGCGCTTCCGCGTAAGAACTCGTCATCTCGAGGGTGTGGGTTTCCTCATTGTCTTCGGGATGATCGTAGTAGGCGTGCGCGCTCACCAGGCTTTGCTTGAATCGCGCAGCGTAAGATTGGGCTGATTTGCCGTTGTTGTAGGCGGTCGTCAAGCCCGTGTACGCGGGACGAATGCGTCCATCTACGTTTTGCGCAGTGCTTAGATAGTCCTTCATCCACGAGGCGGTGGCGATTTCCGTGCGCGTCAGAAAATATTGCATGCGCTCAGCTTGGAATTGTGCGGTTAGATCGTCGCCATACGTTGGCTTGTCCATATCCAACGGTGGCAGGCTCAAACCTTCTTCGGCGAGGAAGCGCGCCTGCAGTTCGAGCGGATAAGTTTCCAGCTTGCCGAGGTTGTAATTCATCCCCAGTTCGTTCAAGAGGGTGAGAGCAACGGTCCCGTTATCGGTCAGTAGATGACCGCCATCGAGCAGGGGCTGGTCAAGCATGCGATCCACCAAGCCGCGCCAGTGCGCCGCGTTTTCGGCGTTGTAATGCACATCGAGTTTGAGATTGTGGCTGTCGTAGAGCGAATTGCTTTCGCTTGGAAAGCGGGTCTGACCCAACTCACCGTAGGCGCCATATCGCGACGTGGCGGCGTCGATCATCCAACGGATGCTATTGGCTTTGAGTTGGTGCAACAGATAGCGGAATTTTTGAATCTGTGTGGGCGAAAACCCGAAATCCGTTGCAGTCGAATCGGGTGCGCCCATCAGGGCGGCGTCCAGAAAATGGAATCGCACCAGGTTGTAACCGTGCCGCTTGAGTTGCACGGCCAATTCTTCCGCTTCCGCGGCTTCAGGGAAAAAACCATGCGCACTGCTGAATATCATCGGCGCACATAAATAACGCTGCACACGTCCGGCGCGCTCCGCCAGATCCCCATCTTTGTTGATGCGGATCTGCTTCGTCATATCGGTATCGGTGAACAATCCGCTGAAGTCGAGGGCACTGCCCTGCGTGATGCGCAATTGCGAATCGGTGGCCAGCGAGAGAGGAATCCAGGTTTCGGCAAGGCTCGAGGTGCTGAAGGCGAGCAGCGTGGCGAAGGCGGTGGCTTTTAGTGCGGGTTTCATGTCCCGTCCTTTT
>DATEEW010000244.1:0-4133 GCA_035280965.1 Burkholderiales bacterium | reverse complement strand
TCTGCCCTACGATTTCGCTATCTTCCTGAGAAGGTGGCACGGCGAGCGGCTCGTTGTGGTGCGCGAGACGCAAAGAGCGAATCTCCGCCTCCAGACGCGTGACACGGATGGAGGCTTCCACCAGCGCGGTCATGCGGCGCAGCTTTTCGCGCGCCGCCTCGTCGAAGGCGCCGACCTGCAAGGCATCGAGCGTCAGGGCGCCCCACGGCTGTCCTTCGATATGCAAACTGATTCCCATGCAATCGTGGACCGGCAGCGGTTCGCCGACGCGCGTATCGATCAGGCCGTCATAAGGGTCGGGCAAAGTGCTGTCGTGATCGAAGCTCACCAGCTCGCGCCTCGCAAGAATGGTCGCAAGACGCGGATGCTCGCTCACCGCAAAGCGTCGTCCCAACGCATCTCGCACCAGGCCATCGACGGCTACCGGTCGTAGATGCGTTTCTTCCAAGCGCAAAAGCGCGACGGCGCCGCATTGAAAATGCGCCCGCAAGCCACTGACCAATCTTTGCAGACGTATCGCCTGCGGCAAATCGGCCACCAAGTCCGCGGTAAGCATGCTTTCAATCATGGTTAAATTAACTCAATAGGGTTTTATGAACCATAAAAGAATCGGGTCTAAATTACCACCACTTTTTTAGATGCCTAATTTTTAACACTAAATTTCTGGTTCGGAGCTTGCGTATAGGGATTCCGTAAATGTTCACGGAGTTCTTTATGAATTTGCTCGATCAGTCACTCGGCAACCTGGCTCGCAATATCGCCGGCGCCACGCAGGTCTTTCACGAATATCAGCTCGACTTCTGTTGCGGCGGCAATCACAGCCTGCGCGACGCTGCACAGGCCAAAGGCGTGGAGGCGGAAACCATCGCTTCCAAACTGGAAAAATTAAAGGCGCAGCATCCCGGCAATGCGAATGGATGGCGTCTCGCCCCGCCGGCGCAGTTGATCGCGCACATCCTCGAACGCTTTCACGAAAAACATCGCGAGCAATTGCCCGAACTCATCCGCCTTGCGCGCAAAGTCGAACAAGTGCACGGCGAACGGCCCGAATGTCCGCTCGGATTGGCCGACCATCTGGGCGCGATGCAGCAAGAGCTCGAGAGCCATATGCAGAAGGAGGAGCAAGTCCTCTTTCCGCTGATCGCGCGAGGCGCCGGCATCGCATTGCGCGAACCCATCGAAGTGATGCGCCTGGAACACGACGATCACGGCGAAGCCTTGCAACGCCTCGCTCAATTGACAAACGACATCACCCTTCCGCGCGCTGCCTGCAATACATGGCGCGCGCTCTATCTGGGATTGAAAACACTTCGCGAAGATTTGATGGAACACATCCATCTGGAAAACAACGTGCTTTTCGACCTCGACGCGACCACCACGCAACAACAATAAAGAGACCGGACATGGGACCCTATAAGAAACTTTGGTTCACGCTCATCGGCGTGCTGATCGTTACGTTCTCGCTGCTCGGCTATTACGGTGCCGAGGTGTATCGCAGCGCACCGCCCATTCCGCAAAGCTTTGTCACTGCGGAGGGGAAAATTCTTTACACGCATGACGGCGTTCTGAATGGACAGACCGCCTGGCAATCGGTAGGCGGCATGCAACTCGGCTCCATCTGGGGACACGGCGCCTATCAAGCGCCCGACTGGACGGCCGATTGGCTGCATCGCGAATTGACCACTTGGCTGGACCTCGCTGCGCAAAGCGAATTTGGCGAAACTTTCGCCGCGCTCGATACAGATCAACAAGCGATTCTGCGCGCGCGGCTGAAGGCGGAATACCGTCGCAACACCTACGATGCCGCGACCGGAAACGCAACGATTTCTGCGCTTCGCGCCGAAGCAATTGCGCGCACGGCGGCTTATTACAATCAATTGTTCAGCGACGATTCCGCACTGCGCGGCACGCGTGAAAGCTACGCGATGAAAGAAAACACCCTGCCGAGCGCGGAACGCCGCGCCGAACTGGCGGGTTTCTTCTTCTGGACCTCATGGGTCGCCGCAACGGAACGTCCCGGGTCGAGCGCGACATACACCAACAATTGGCCGCACGAACCGCTCATCGACAATCGCCCTACCGGCGAGAATATGGTCTGGTCGGTCATGAGCGTCGTGGTGATGATGGCGGGCGTCGGCTTCCTGGTATGGGGCTGGGCTTTCTTGCGCAAGCACGATGAAAGCGAGCCAACACCGCCCGCTCGCGATCCGCTTTCTCTGATTGCGCTCACCGCCTCGCAAAAATCGCTCGGCAAATATCTGTTCCTGGTCGTCGCACTGTTCAGCTTCCAGGTCATGCTCGGCGGCCTCACGGCGCACTATACCGTCGAGGGTCAACATTTCTATGGCATTGAACTCTCGAAATGGCTGCCCTACTCGCTTGTGCGTACTTGGCATATTCAAAGCGCGCTGTTCTGGATTGCGACGGGCTTCCTCGCAGCGGGTCTGTTCCTCGTGCCTTTCATCAATGGCGGCAAAGATCCTAAATTTCAAAAGATCGGCGTCGACATCCTGTTCTGGGCGCTAGTGGTAGTCGTCGTTGGTTCCTTTGTCGGCAACTATCTGGCCATCGCCCAGCACATGCCGAAGGATCTCAACTTCTGGCTCGGTCATCAGGGCTACGAATATGTGGACCTCGGCCGCCTGTGGCAAATCGGCAAGTTCGTCGGCGTCGCCTTCTGGTTGGTGCTGATGTTGCGCGGCATCCTGCCCGCGTTCAAACAAGCCGGAGACAAGAACCTGCTGGCATTGTTCACCGCCTCGGTCGTCGCTATCGGCCTGTTCTACAGCGCCGGCTTTTTCTACGGTGAGCGCACCCACATTTCGGTGATGGAGTACTGGCGCTGGTGGGTGGTGCATTTGTGGGTGGAAGGTTTCTTCGAAGTCTTCGCCTGCACCGCCCTGGCCTTTATCTTCTCCACGCTCGGCCTAGTGTCTTCACGTATGGCCACTGCGGCCAGCCTCGCTTCGGCCTCGCTATTCATGCTCGGCGGCGTTCCCGGCACCTTCCACCATCTCTACTTCTCCGGCACCACAACGCCGGTGATGGCGGTGGGCGCAGGCTTCAGCGCGCTCGAAGTGGTGCCGCTGGTAGTGCTCGGCCACGAAGCGTGGGAGCACTGGCGTCTCAAATCGCGTGCAGCATGGATGGAAAACCTTAAATGGCCGTTGATGTGTTTCGTCGCCGTCGCTTTCTGGAACATGCTCGGCGCCGGCGTATTTGGATTCATGATCAATCCGCCCATTTCGCTGTATTACGTGCAAGGTCTCAACACAACACCAGTGCATGCGCATGCCGCCCTCTTCGGCGTGTACGGTTTCCTCGCATTGGGATTTACCCTGCTCGTGTTGCGCTATGTCCGTCCGCAACTGGTGTTCAGCGAAAAACTGATGAAGACCGGTTTCTGGTGGCTGAATGCGGGGCTGGTATTGATGATCGCAACAAGCTTGTTGCCCATCGGATTGTTCCAGTTCCACGCGAGCGTAACGCAAGGCTTGTGGTACGCGCGTAGCGAAGAATTCCTGCAACAGCCCTTCCTCGAAACACTGCGTTGGGTGCGTACATTCGGCGATGTGGTGTTCATTGTGGGTGCGCTCGCGGTGAGCTGGCAGGTAATCAGCGGTTTACTCGGCCGTCAGCCGCTCAAGCCCTTGAATGTGGAATCGCCTACGCTCGCTCCGGCCACGCGCTAATCTGATCGCTATGATGGTGTTCCGACCGGTCTTCGGGCCGGTCGTCTTTTCAGGATTCAAGTATGGAATGGACTTACGGCAAACGCGAAGACGGACAGTCGTTGCAGGATTTCTTTGCACAGGAAATCGCGCACGAGGATGAGACGCGAAAATTCGAATTGCTGGCGCTGTCACCACCCGAGAATGGGGTGTGCTACGGCGCGTATCACCTGCTAAACAAAAGCACGGGGGAAGAACGGATCAGTGCGCTGGTCATTCCGGTCCAGTTGAAAGAAGGCGAACCGGAAATTGCGTTCAAGATTCTGACCGAATACGACTGCCCGCTGGATGCGCATCAGTGCTGCGAAAAGATCTACGCGTTACTGACGCGCTTCAGACATTGCGAAGAAAGCGCACACGCCAAGGCTTGGCGCGATCGGGTCGAAAAATGGCAAGCAGCAC
>DATEEW010000243.1:0-3446 GCA_035280965.1 Burkholderiales bacterium | reverse complement strand
GGCGCCGATGACCACTACCGGCAAGCGCAATTGCATATTGGCAATGGAGTCGTGCTTCGCTGCCCCGGTCAGCTGCAATGCCATGAGGAAGTCAGAAGCGGTGCGCACGCCGCGCGCGAGGCCGTTGGGAATATCGAGCGTCGTCGGTTTTCCCGCGCCCATCGCCAGCGCGACATGATCGAAGCCCATCGCATAGGCATCGTCCAGCGTCAGAGTGCCGCCGAAACGCACGCCGCCGAACATGGCGAATTGCTCGCGCCGCTCGATGATGAGACGAATGACTTTGAGAAAGTTCTTGTCCCAGCGGACCGTGATGCCGTATTCGGCCACGCCGCCGAAACCGGCGGAGACGCGCTGATCCAGCGGCTCATACAAGCTGTTTACATCGTGGATCGGTTCAAAGGGTGTCCGGCTACCGTCCAACGCGACGCCGCTCAATGCGGAATCGAGCGGCTCGATCTTCAAACCGTCGATACCGACTACCGTGTGGCCGTCGTTCAATAGATTGTGCGCGAGACCATAACCTGCCGGCCCCATGCCGGCTACCAGCACTTTGTAGCCGGTTGCTGCGGCCGGGTAAGGGCGGCGGATGTTGAGCGGATTCCAGCGTGTGAGCAGCGAATAGATTTCGAAGCCCCAGGGAAGTGTCAGCACGTCTTTGAGCGTGCGCGTTTCCGCTTGAGGAATATTCACTGGGTCCTGCTTTTGATAAATGCAGGCCTTCATGCAATCGTTGCAAATCCGATGGCCGGTGGCGGCCACCATTGGATTGTCGATGGTGATGATCGCCAAAGCCGCAAGCGGAAGGCCCTGCGTTTTGGCGGTGTGAAATTCGGAAATCTTTTCTTCCAGCGGGCAGCCCGCCAGCGTGACGCCGAAAACACTTTTCTTGAAGGTTATTTTTTGCGGCGCGGCTGGATCGGTTTTTTCCTTTAATCCTTTGGAACACGAATCCTTGCCTTGGTTATGGCACCAAATGCAATAGTTGGTCTGATCCAACGCGCCTTTGAGATCGGTGCCTTGATCGGTAAGCGCAAAGCCTTCGCGGCGGCGGATGTGGTCGTGTTCGATACGGAAGCGAGCAACGCCTTCCGCATCCACTTCCCTGACCATATGGTTCACGAGGTGTAATGGATCGGTCTTCGCCGGCTGTTTGAACAAGACGCCTGCATGATGACGGTGCCGGCCTGCTTCGCTATGCACCGCCCATGCGGCGTAGCGCACGGCTATATCCAAGGCTGCGGCATTTGCGGCTTCATCTTGCAACCAAGCTTCCACTTTGGTCGCGAAGTGCAATTCGTCGAAAGAACCGCCTAAGAATTCGCAAAGTTGGGCTTCGAGGGCATCGCCATCGAAAGCCGCGGCTTCCGGAGCCTTAATTTTTGTCGCCGCGCGTCGTTGAACGAATTGACGCTTCACCGTGTAGAGCGGCGATAACTCATCGTGTTTGGCCGTGAGGCCCAATACCTCGTCAGCGATGCCGAATAGCTGCGAGATAAAGCGCTCCAGATGGGGCGCGATATCGAGCAGCAGGGTCGATTCCTCTTTTTGCGGCAGCGGTGCTTCGGCCGCGCGCGCGGCGATCAGCCGTTCTTTGACCGCGGGCGCGGCGGCGCCTAGAAAATCGACAAAGTGCGCGTCGACCTTGAGCAGGCCTTCGCGTTGATAGAGATCGGAGAACTTAAGGTTGTGAGCGAGTTGAAGCATAGGTCCTGTACAGCGGGCCGTGAGCGAGATCAAAAATTCGGAATGCCAAAATGACGCCGCCCCTTTGTTTGCGACTCGGGGGCGGAGATCATTCTGTTAGCGTTCGAGGTGCTGCAATTTATCCGGCACGTCTTTCCATTCCTCCGCATCGGGTAGCGCTTCTTTGCGGTCCGTAATGGCAGGCCATGCTTGCGAAAGCTCGGCATTCAGCGCAATGAAGTTCCGCTGCGCGGGGGGAACGTCTTCTTCGGCATAAATGGCGTTCACCGGGCATTCGGGGATGCACACAGCGCAGTCGATGCACTCGTCCGGATCAATCGCGAGGAAATTGGGGCCTTCGCGGAAGCAATCCACCGGACAGACATCGACGCAGTCGGTGTGTTTGCATTTGATACAGGCTTCGGTAACGACGTGGGTCATGATGATCTCGAAATAAATACGCGAAATAGATAAAAATACTGTGGCGCACTTGTGGTCGACACGGGTCGGCTGCTTAGTGCTATAAGGCGGCGCAAGCTTAGCCCTTTATGGAGTGCATTTCAATGTCGCAGCCCTATGAAAAGCGCTTATATGGCGAGCAGATAAACCATTTTTCACCGTTATCGCCCAACTTCTAATCTTGCTTATAAGCGCATAAATTTTGTTTCGTATGAATCCTTCAAGCCGCTCTAGTTTTGTTGACGTTCGAGGCCTGCGTTTGCATGTGCGCGAATGGGGCGAAGCCGCACACCCCAAACTCTTCCTATTGCATGGTTGGATGGACGCGTCCGCTTCCTTTCAATTCGTCGTTGAAGCGTTAAGGCGCGAATGGCATGTGATTGCGCCCGATTGGCGCGGCTTCGGCCTAAGCGCGTGGAGCGGGGCGGATAGCTATTGGATTCCGGATTACCTGGGCGACCTGGATTTTCTGTTGCGCCACTACCAAGCGGAAGGTCAATTGCGTTTAGTCGGCCATAGCATGGGTGGCAATATGGCCTGCATGTACGCGGGGATTCGCCCCGAGCGCGTGGGTTGGCTCGTCAATCTTGAAGGGCTGGGTTTGCGCAGCGGCACGGCTGAAGAAGCGCCTCAACGCTATGCCGACTGGTTGAATCAACTCCAGCGCCCTCCGGCCTTTCGTCTGTATGCGGATTTCGCGGAATTGGCGGGGCGGATACAACGCGATAACCCGGGCTTGAGCGATCAACGCGCATTGTTTCTCGCGGAGCACTGGGGTCATGCGGAAGGCGAGGGCGTTACTCTTCGCAGCGATCCGGCGCATAAGCGCACTAATCCGATCCCATATCGCATCGAGGAAATGAAGGCTTGTTGGGCGCGCATTCGGGCTGAAGTACTATGGATCGAGGGCACTCGGTCCAGTATCCGCGAACGTTTGGGCCTGGAGGGTGTGCAAGACCGCCGTGATTGCTTTCCGCAGGCGCGTATTCACCTGCTCGATGCCGGCCATATGTTGCATTTGGACCAACCCGAGGCGCTGGCGCATTTGATTGAGGAATTTATGCCCCGAAGTGGCGTCATAGGCGCGTGATACCATCATTTCTTGATGTTCTAAGTACTCCGTCGTGAGCAAGCCCCTTCCCAACTACGATTTGCATTGTCATTCGACCAGTTCGGACGGCTTGCTGTCGCCCGCTGCTTTAGTGCGTCGCGCCGCCGAAAAAGGGGTCGATGTGCTCGCTCTCACCGATCACGACAATTTGGCCGGTATCGCCGAAGCGAAAGCCACCGCCGAGGAGTGC
>DATEEW010000242.1:0-6842 GCA_035280965.1 Burkholderiales bacterium | reverse complement strand
AGGAGTGCATCATGGCTTATAGCGACAAAGTAATCGATCATTATGAAAATCCGCGCAACGTGGGCTCCTTTACCAAGGGAGACGAAAGCGTGGGGACCGGCATGGTGGGTGCGCCCGCCTGTGGCGACGTGATGAAGCTGCAAATCAAGGTCAACGAGCAGGGCGTCATCGAAGACGCAAAGTTCAAGACCTACGGTTGCGGTTCTGCCATTGCGTCGTCTTCCCTGGTGACCGAATGGGTCAAGGGTAAGACGCTTGATCAGGCGTTGGACATCAAGAACACCCATATCGCCCACGAACTGGCTCTGCCACCGGTGAAAATCCATTGTTCTATCCTCGCCGAAGATGCAATTAAAGCGGCGGTCGAGGATTACAAGAAGAAGCATGGGCTTGAAGCCGCGGAAGCGTTCACCGCTACGCAAGGGGCCTGAACGCATGGCGATCACATTGACCGAAAGCGCGGCAAAACACGTTCAGGGCTTTATCGCCAAGCGCGGTAAGGGTGCGGGTTTGCGTCTAGGCGTGCGCACGAGTGGCTGTTCGGGCATGGCTTATAAGCTGGAATTTGCCGATGAAGTAGGCGACGAGGACGTGACTTTTCAAAGCCATGGGGTCACGGTTATTGTCGATCCCAAAAGCTTGCCTTATATCGACGGCACCGAGCTTGATTTTGCGCGCGAAGGTTTGAACGAAGGCTTCAAGTTCAACAACCCGAATGTAAAAGATGCTTGCGGCTGCGGCGAAAGCTTCAACATTTAATAAGCTGCGTTGCCAAGCGACTTGCTGTACTTCGGAATCTATTATCTGCGGCCGTGCGCCTAGCCTCGCTTAGGAGCGAGCCCTCGTCCCGATAGAGACGGTCGTTTTGTCTCAATGCTCCATGACCCCATCTGTCAATCTTTCCGCGAATCACTTTGAATTGTTCGGCTTGCCGCCCCGCTTTGCGTTAGCCGGCGACGCGATCGATCATAGTTATCGCGATATGCAGGCCCAGGTCCATCCGGACCGCTTTGCCAATGCAAGTGACGCGGAGCGTCGCGTATCCATGCAGTGGGCGACACGGGTGAACGAGGCCTATCAAACGCTCAAGTCCCCCTTACGCCGCGCGACTTACTTGCTGCAATTGCATGGCATTGAGTTGGGCGTAGAAACCAATACCGCAATGCCGGCCGATTTTCTGATGGCGCAAATGGAATGGCGTGAAGCCATTGAAGAAGCTGAAGAGGCCCAAGACATTGATGCGCTCGAAAAGCTGCTGCTGCAATCGCGAGCCGAAATGCGCCGCCATTACGAAGAGTTGGAGCGTCAAATCGACATCGAGCGCGATTTCGCTGCGGCAGGCGCCAATGTACGAAAATTGATGTTCCTCGAAAAATTAAAAAGCGAGATCGGCGACGCGATCGTCGAAATCGAAGAATAAATGGCTCTCCTGCAGATTTCCGAACCTGGCCAGTCGCCCGCACCGCATCAGCATCGGCTGGCGGTCGGTATCGATCTGGGCACCACCAATTCTCTGGTCGCTACGGTACGCAATGGAATTTCCATTGTGCTCAACGATACGCAAGGGCAGGGGCTGTTGCCGTCGATCGTGCGATATCGCGCGGACGAACAACCTATAGTCGGCTTCGGCGCACAGGCCGAACAAACCCGTGATCCAAAGAACACGATCGTGTCGGTCAAGCGCTTCATGGGTCGAGGCTTGAAGGATGTAGCGAACGCGGAAAACGTGCCCTACGATTTTTTGGACACGCCGGGTATGGTGCAAATTCGTACTGCGGGCGGCGTTAAAAGTCCGGTGCAAGTTTCCGCCGATATTCTTCGAGTGTTGCGCGTTCGCGCGGAAGAATCGCTGGCTGGCCCGCTCGCAGGCGCGGTGATTACCGTGCCCGCCTATTTCGACGATGCGCAGCGCCAGGCGACCAAGGATGCGGCAACGCTGGCAGGGCTTAACGTTCTGCGTCTATTGAACGAGCCGACCGCTGCGGCAATCGCCTACGGGTTGGACAACGCCGCCGAAGGCATCTACGCCGTTTACGATTTGGGCGGCGGCACTTTTGATTTGTCCATCCTGAAGCTTTCCAAGGGTGTATTCGAAGTGCTTGCAACAAGCGGCGATGCGGCGCTAGGCGGCGACGATTTCGATCACCGACTGTTTTGCTGGATCGTGCAGGAGTCGAAGCTCGCACCCTTGTCCGCGCGCGATACGCGTTACCTGCTCGGCAAGGCGCGTGAAGCAAAGGAATATCTCAGCACGCATGCCGAAACGCGCGTCACTGCCTCACTGACCACAGGCGAAGCGGTGGATGTGGTCGTCACCCAAAAAAATTTCTGGGATATGACGCGCCACCTGGTGCAGAAAACGCTGACGCCTACTCGCAAAGCCTTGCGCGATGCAGGTTTAAGCCCAGAACAGGTGAAGGGCGTAGTCATGGTGGGCGGCGCGACCCGCATGCCGCACATTCAGCAAGCGGTGGCGGAGCATTTCAAGCAGACGCCGCTCAACAATCTCGATCCCGATAAGGTCGTAGCGCTGGGCGCTGCGATTCAAGCCAATGTGCTGGCCGGTAATCGCGGTGCTGACGAAGATTGGTTATTGCTTGACGTGATTCCGCTCTCGCTAGGACTGGAGACGATGGGCGGGCTGGTGGAAAAAGTCATTCCGCGGAATTCCACCATTCCGGTGGCGCGAGCCCAAGACTTCACCACATTCAAAGACGGCCAGACTGCGATGAGCGTTCACGTCGTTCAGGGCGAACGTGAATTGGTGAGCGACTGCCGCTCGTTGGCGCGCTTCGAATTGCGTGGTATTCCGCCCCTGCCCGCCGGAGCAGCGCGCATTCGCGTCAGTTTCCAAGTCGATGCGGACGGGTTGCTGTCGGTGAGCGCAACCGAGGCGACGACAGGCGTTGCCGCATCTATCGCCGTGAAACCTTCTTACGGGCTTTCCGACGACGAAATCACCCGCATGCTCAAAGATTCGTTCGCGCATGCCAAAGACGATGTGCATACACGCGCTTTGCGCGAGCAACAGGTCGAGGCAGCGCGCATGATCGAGGCGACCGAAGCGGCCCTTGCGATCGACGGCGATCTCCTGAGTGGAGAGCAGCGTGCGGCTATCCAGCGCGGCGTGGAAAAATTGAAAGAGGCGGCGACCTTGGCGGACCACCGCGCGATCAAGCAAGCGGTCGACCAAATGAATAAACTTACCGAACACTTTGCAGGCTTGCGTATGGATCGTTCGATCAAGCGTGCGCTGGCCGGAAAAAACGTAGCGAACCTTTAAATGCCAACCATCACTGTTTTACCTCACGCCGAGCTTTGCCCAGACGGCGCTGTATTCGAAGCCGATCCGCGCAAATCCTTGTGCGATAACTTGCTGTCGCATGATATCGAGATCGAGCACGCCTGCGAGAAGTCCTGTGCCTGCACAACCTGTCATGTGGTGCTGCGTGAAGGGTTCGATTCGCTCGACCCGGCGGAGGAGGAGGAAGAGGATATGCTCGACAAGGCCTGGGGTCTTGAGGCGATGTCCCGCCTGTCCTGTCAGGCGATGATCAAGGGCGAAGATCTGGTGGTGGAAATTCCTAAATACACCATCAATCTCGCCAGCGAACGTAAATAAGGGGGCGTGCGATGAAATGGACCGATGTACAAGAGATCGCAATTGCGCTGACCGATAAGTTTCCGGATACCGATCCCCGGCGCGTGCGCTTCACCGATTTGCACAACTGGGTGTTGGAACTGGAAGGTTTCGACGACGATCCCAAGCATACGGGGGAAAAAATCCTCGAAGCGATTCAGGCGGCCTGGATCGGCGAAAGCGATTTCGACGATTAGACTGGGGGCGGGGCAGGTGCCTTGCCGGCCGGCGCTTGCCGCCTAAGGCAACTCAGCGTTAAAACCGGCTGGCATCTATCACTCCAAAGTCGGCCTTTCCTAAGGTGCCTCCTATTCAAGGTGCGCTAACCGATTTCTACATAAAGTTGGCAATTAAAGGGGTCAGCTCAGCCTCGAATTGGAATAAAGCGATCCTGGCCCCTTTAAGTACTATCGGTTCAAGCGAATAGCTGAAGAATAAGACATGAACGAAGAATTTAAAGCGTGTATCGCCACTTCACGCCAGCTTTGCCGTGATGGAAAGCGCGACGCGGCTCGCCAACTTCTCCTTGAGGCTACGGAAGAAGGCAGCATTGACGCCATGATCGAGCTCGCTGATATGGCATTGGGCGACGGAAACAGAAGTGAAAGTGACTTCTGGATGGACTCGGCCGAACAGATTCTCGGCCCGCATGATGAAGACGGACGGATTAGCTTGAGCGGTGCATACGCTATTGGGCTGGGATCCGGAACCCGCGAAGAGCAAGAAGGTCGCGCGTTGGATCATCTATTGGCAATCGCTGGAATGGGAAACACAGTGGCTCAGGAAAGAGTTGCGGTCTATTACCTTCATGGTTTGAATGGGTGCGTCAAGGACGAAAGAAAGTTCGAGCATTGGATTGGTGAAGCGATGGCGGCTGGATCCCCTAACGCCGCCTTTTTCTATGGAGAACATCTTTTGAGGAGTGATCGGCCCATTCCCGTGGATGTTGTTGATCTGCTCGAAGAAGGAAAGCTGACAAGCAAGCGCATTCGAGCGTTATTGAGGGCAATTGCTAGACGTGCGAAGAGCCATTCTTGAAAAAGTAAATCGAACCTAGCCACTTTAACTTCAGCAGTAACCGTGACACTCACTTCGCGAGCTCTGGAAATCTGCTTTTCGGTATTTCCACCACTGCGGTTCCAATTCTTCGCGAGGGTTCGTCGGGGTTGTGATAACGCAAATCCCAGAATCGCACGATCCAGTTCTCCGGCGTTTCCTGCACTCGCCAGTAGGGATAGCGCGTCCAGTTGGCGAAGCCGCGGATCGAATCCAACTCCAGAGCGGCCTTAACTATCGTGTCGGGTTGCTCGCGAGGCAGCTCCCACACTTCGCCGTTTGACTCGACGACCCGGTAGCGGTCTTCGTGAACAACAACGACGCGGTGCGAGAATGGCTCGCCGGGCAGCGAACTCGCTTGAACGTCCAGAGGCGCGGCGAAGCGATTGGCGACGGCATTCTCTGCGACTCGCGCCAGGCCGTAGGCCACACATATATAGAGTACGAGCGTGGCTAATCCCGCGCGAGCGGTCGGCACACCGGAGGCGCTGGATCGCAGCCTCCAACGCAGCGCTACCAACGCCGCCACTGCCGCGAGCCAAGTCGCCTCGACCCAAGGGTGAACATCGGCGCGCATGACCAACGTAGTGCCCGCGGCTGCGAGCACGATCCATCCGGCGAGGGCGAGGCGGCTTTGTGAGCGTGCGAGGACAACTCCAGCAGCCGCAAGCAGCCATACCCACGGATCGACGATGAACAGCGTGTCGCCGTAGAACCAACGCCCATCGAAAGGCATCAACAAGCGGACGCCATAGGTGTTGAGCCAATCGAGAACCGGATGTGACCACACTGAAAGAAAGCTAAGCGCGATCACGGCTTTCATATGAAACGCCGGCGGATCGCTCCTGGACTGCCCACGCCAGCGGTTCCAAAGCCACATCACTCCAGCAAGCAGCAGCGGCAGGACAAGGAGTCCGAGCACGCCGTGGGTCCAGCCTCTCCGCAAATAAAGCGCCGTATCGGATCCCCAGAACGAAGCGATGCCGTCCACATCCGGCAAGTTGGCGCCGATGAGAAGGGTGGCGGTGGCATAGCGGGATACGCGCTTAAGTCCGGTTTCCGCCAGGGCTGCGCCGACGAGCGTGTGCGCTACCGGGTCCATCTAGTCTTCGCACTCATGGACGCAAATGAGAAAGGAAGGGAATTTAACATCCCCTTCCAAGCTGGCGACACCCACGCAGTCATTCCCGGGCCGCGCAGCGGAACCGAGAATCCAGGTTTTCCTGCGATGTCCCTCTGGCTTCCCGCTTTCGTGGGAATGACAAAATGGTCGCCCCGTGTCATTGCGAGCGGCGCGAAGCAATCTTAAGATCGCAGCATTCGCATCAACGATCAATGGCGTATCTGCTTCGTGTGGACCGCGGCGGGCGCCGATCGCGTTGAAATCGTGGACTACCACTAAGGAAATATCATGGCAAAGCTGAAGAACATTCATCCCGGAGAAGTGTTACTGGATGAATTCCTCTTGCCGATGAACATCAGCCAGGGTGGCAATTCATGGTTGACACGGTGCAGCGATGCGAGGGGGCAACGCGGCGATCCCTCGCGGTAGTGCGCAAAGGGCGCGAATCGGGTAGTCTCGCGACCGTTGCCCGGTGTGTAGCGGCGATGAATTGACGGGATAAGGCGGTGGCGGTAGCGTTTGCTCGGCACCCGTCACGCATACGGGCGCGGCGTCGCTCATGAATAGGAAACGGAGCGATGGCAGACACTCGAAAACTTGACATGGACCGCTTGCTGCTCATCGCGGGCGGGCACAGCGCGTTTCAGCTGCTGTGGGCGGGCGTCGAGCTGGGGACATT
Source organism: Burkholderiales bacterium (assembly GCA_035280965.1). Lineage (GTDB taxonomy): Bacteria > Pseudomonadota > Gammaproteobacteria > Burkholderiales > SG8-39 > DATEEW01. The sequence goes on along the minus strand of DATEEW010000242.1, from coordinate 344 downwards.
CGATCACTTGTCGCGTGAGCCGGGGTTGACGCTGCCGCAGGTTGCGGATCGGATGACGCTTCAGCTCTATCCGTGCCGCGTGCTGATGATCGGGCTGACGGCCCTCGGCCTCGTTCGCAAGCAGGGCGACCAATACTTCAATGCCGAGTTGACCGAGCAGATGCTCGTCAAGGGAAAGCCCGGGTACGCAGCGCCAATTCTTGGCTGGCAGGCGGAGATCGTGTATCCGGGTATGGGCGAATTTGTAGCCTCGCTGAAGCAGTCTACGAACGTGGGGTTGACGCGCTTCCCGGGAAACGGGCAGACGCTCGACGAACGTCTGGCGGATCTGCGTCAGAAGCCGG
>DATEEW010000241.1:0-4184 GCA_035280965.1 Burkholderiales bacterium | reverse complement strand
TATATCGATTGTCGGCAGATCCAGCCGTTCAAAGGATTTCGTTGCGATGAAAAAATGCTCCGCAGTCAAAAACAATGATGTCGGCGGCAGCAGCGGACGCGTCGCATCGCCCTTGAGCAACATATAACGCGATTGGGCGTCTTTCCAGAAAGCCTCGATTGAGGCATGCACATCGTGATGCAGCACAATGCCGGCGTCTTTGGGCAAATAATCGAAAAGCGTGCCGGTCTGATCGAAAAATAAGGGGAGGTAATATTCGATCCCCGCGGGCGCAATGCCATGACTGACATCTTTGTAAACAGGGCTCCTGCTGGGATCACCCTCGAAGGCATCGCGAAAACGCGCGCGAAATCCGATGCGGGCGTTTTCGTCCATCGCAAATTCACGCGCGGGCAGCAGGCGGACTTCGTTGACCTTGTAAATCGTTCGCTGCGTGTCCACATCGAAACTGCGAATGGATTCGATTTCTTCATCGACCAGGTCGATGCGATAGGGCAAAGCGCTGCCCATCGGAAAAAGGTCGATCAAACCGCCGCGGACACAATATTCGCCGGGCGCCACGACCTGCGTTACATGGTCGTAGCCGGCAATGGTGAGCTGCGTGCGCAACTTCGCGCTGTCCAACTTCTCGCCCGTTTTCAGAAAAAAGGTATACGCGGCGAGGTAAGCGGGTGGAGGCAGGCGATAAAGCGCAGTGCTGGCCGGCACGATGACCACATCGCAGTTGCCGGTGCTGATGTGATAAAGCGTTTCCAGGCGTTGGGAAACCAAGTCCTGGTGCGGCGAAAAACTATCGTATGGCAGCGTTTCCCAATCGGGAAACAAACTGACGCGCAAAGCAGGTGCGAACCAGACGATTTCTTCGCGCAATCGTTGGGCATCGACGGCGGAAGCGCTGATGATGACAAGCGGATGGCGTGACAGGGCCGCGCGCGCAAGGGCGAACGCATCTGAAGACCCGTAGAGTTTGCCGAAACGCAAAGCTTTAGGGGCGAGAGGGGCAACGGCGGTGCTTAACATCGAAAATCGCGGCGCGCAACGTTAGGGCCATGCAAAGCTTGTGCGCCGGGCACGCAGAGATGCCAGATCGGGCGTTTAGGTTTACAAGGCTGCACGCAGGGCGGAGCAAGGTCGCTATTATACGGACTTCGCCATCGACTTCCGCCTCATGAGCGCACGTTTATACGGATTGATTCCTGCCGCCGGGAGCGGCACCCGTTTGGGAAGCGAGCAACCCAAGCAATATTCACAAATCCATGGCGAAGCCATGCTGATTCATGCCGTGCGCGCTTTATTGGGCCATGCGGCGATCGAAACCGTTTTTGTCGTCCTCCATCCGGACGATGCTTCTTATGCCGAGTTGGATATGAGCGAATTCGGCGACCGCGTTGCGCCGCTTTATTGTGGCGGCGCGGCGCGGCGCGACAGTGTGCGTAACGGACTATTGGCATCGCGCGAAGCGGTTGATCCGGACGACTGGGTATTGGTCCATGACGCCGCTCGACCCTGTCTAGGCGAGAAGGAATTGCACGATTTGATTAAAGTGCTGAAAGTGGATGACGTAGGCGGCATTTTGGCGATTCCACTGGCTGATACGCTGAAGCGCAGCGACTCTGCGTCGCGTATCGAAAAAACCGAGCCGCGCGAAAACCTGTGGCTTGCCCAAACGCCGCAGATGTTTCGTCACGGCACGTTGTTGCGCGCTCTGGATGCAGCGCCGAACGCCACAGATGAAGCGGGTGCGGTAGAAGTATTGGGGCTCAAGCCCAAGCTGGTGCAGGGTGCAAGCAGCAATTTGAAAGTGACTTACGCCGGCGATATCGACATCGCAGCCGCCATTCTGGCGCACAACAAACGGAATCGAGCATGAGAATCGGACAAGGCTTCGATGTGCACGCGCTGACGCCCGGGCGCAAATTGATTATCGGCGGCGTGGACATTCCTCACGACAAAGGGCTCGAAGGTCATTCCGATGCCGATGTGCTCCTGCATGCGATTACCGATGCATTGCTCGGGGCGGCGGCCTTGGGCGATATCGGGCGACATTTTCCCGATACCGATGCCGCATACCGGGGCGCGGATAGTCGCGTCCTCTTGCGCGAAGCAATGAAGCGTATCGAAGCCGCCGGGTTTCTGGTCGTGAACGTCGACGCGACCGTCATTGCACAGGCACCAAAAATGGCGCCGCATATTCCGGCCATGGTGGCCAATATCGCGGCCGATTTGCATCTGGCCACCACGCACGTCAACGTAAAGGCGAAGACGACGGAAATGTTAGGTTTCGTTGGGCGCGGCGAGGGGATCGCGGCCGAAGCCATTGCGCTACTCGTTGAAGTGCCAGGCGCTGAAGACGCGCTAAGCGCATGAGGCCATCGCACTGGCGATGAAGGACGCGACGGAAAGGGTCTTTTTCGCTTTATGGCCCGATGAGCCTACGCGCTTGCAATTGAACATATGGCGCGACACGCTCTATCAGCAGACGCAGGGGCGGTGTACACAAACTGAAGACATTCATCTTACGCTCGCATTCCTGGGCGATACTTCCCTAGCGGACATCGATCGGGCAATCGTCGCTGCGGAACAAGTGGCCGTACCGCGTTTAGATCTGCGTATCGATATGCCCGCTTATTGGAAGCACAATCGAATCGTTTGGGCGGGACTGCAAGAAATTCCCTCTCCATTGAACGAACTGGTCTCGACTCTACGCGAGGCACTTTCCCAAGCGCATGTGGCCTTCGATGCCAAACCTTTCGTACCGCATGTCACGTTGATCCGTAACGCGCGCGATTTCCAACCTATCGATCTGACTTCGATCGACTGGCGCGTCGATCGCTTTGTGTTGGCGCGCTCCGCGCGAGGCAGCGCCTCGCGTTACGAAATTGTGCGGCAATGGATCGCGGGCTGATCAAACCGGCTGCGCAGGGAAGCTGATCCGCGCAATCAAACCGCCGCCTTCGCGCGGCAACAGTTCGAAGCGGCCCCCATGCATGCGCGCAATGCGATCCACGATCGCGAGGCCCAAGCCCGAACCGCCGGCGTTGCTGCGAGCGCTTTCCATGCGCGTAAAGGGTAGTTTCATTCTTTCGGCATCCGCGGCAGGGATGCCGGGCCCGCGATCCAGCACTTCCACAACCACCTCACCCGCGTTTGACGCTACACGCAAACACACTTCTTTTTGCGCATAACGATAGGCATTGTCCAATAGGTTGGAAATGAGTCGCCGCACCGCCATGATGCGAAGCTTCGTTTCCGGCACTGGCTGCAAATCGACTTCAATCACATGTCCCGTATCGCGAAAATGCTGTGCGATATCGCCGGCCAGTTCGGTCAGATTCATGGGTTGCGGCGACTCGCCCGCCGCGGCGCGCGCAAAATCCAGAAACTGACCGATGATGCGGTCCATTTCTTCGATGTCCGCCGTCATTCCCTGGCCCAGGCTATCGTCCACGCCGCTCATTTCGATTCCCAAACGCAATCGCGCCAACGGCGTCCGCAAATCATGCGATACCCCAGCCAGAATGAGCGCCCGATCTTCGTCCAGTCGCGCCAAGTCGCGCGTCATTTGATTGAAGGCGCGTGCGACGGTTTCGATTTCTTCGGGGCCGGACTCGTCGATGGGCGGCGGTAAATGCCCGAGGCCGATTTCGCGCGCGGCGCCGGTTAGTTGCGATAGCGGTCCGCGCAGACGAAAAACGATGAAGTAAGCGACGCCCAAGGCGAGAACCAACACAAGCACTCCCCAGCCGGCCCATTGCAATGCAAGTTGACGCTCCACGCGTTCTCGGGGAAGCACGACCCAGTATTCGTCTCCGCCGATGAAAAAACTCACCCAGAAGCCGCGTTCACCGTCGCGTTCCATGGCGATGCGCGTGCGTTCACCCAGATGCTTGCGGATTTCCGCCGAAAGCAATCCCAACATCGGTCGATCTTCGGGCGGGGTGCGAAGTTTTTCGCCACGCTCGGCGGGATAGACCTCGATGTTTTCCTGTTCCGCCAACTCCAGAAGCAGTTCGCGCCGTAGTTCGGGTTTGGCGGTAATCAGCGCGGTGCGCGTGATGTTGACCACGCTGACGACCATTTGCGCAATTTGCCGCGTTCGCGGCTCGACGTCGTAAGCCCTGAAGATTTGTACCCATGCTCCGATGGCGAGAACGATCACCAGAGCGATCAATAAAAAAGCCCGC
>DATEEW010000240.1:0-3982 GCA_035280965.1 Burkholderiales bacterium | reverse complement strand
AGTCGGCGCCGGGTGGCGATTTCTATACTTTGTCGGCGGTTGATGCGCGGCTGCGAGAATTGCAAACCGAGAGGCGCGAGGAGCTGAAAGACAGGGAGCGTTAATTTTCGTGCGAGTCGCGCAACGCTCGTTTACAGCTTGGGTGGCAGTTCGAAATAAGCTTCATAAAGCAGATCGAAAGTCTTTTCGCTTTCGGCAAGCAATTCGTCATCGTTGTTCGCTCTGCGGCGCGCACCTTCCAACATCGTTTCCACACCGGGGGCTTCCGCCATTTCGCGATCGCCGGCATCCAATGCATGCACGAGGGTGCCGATGCGGGCCAACGCGGGTTGGCTCACCAGGTTGAAGAAAAACAGCAGTTCTTCAAAAGTGACATTCGATTCGGTGTTATGAAAATTGGCGCCCTCATAGCCGTAACTCAAGACGCCGGTGGAGCAGGCTTCGTTTTTGTCCAGCCACACCAAATCGGCCTCGGGATCGATGAAGCGCCGAATCAACCAGGCGCAAGCAAGCCTGTCCGCGAAGAGTGGTCGCCGCGTGGCCCATGTGCGTTGAAAATAAGGACCTTCGTCGCCCATCACCGGCGTCGTTTCCTGATGCGGGAAAAGCAGATTACGGATCTTGCGTTCCATGTCCGCGAGACTTTGTTCTGCAGAGGTCGCCAAGGGCGAGCGGAAAAAATCCAGAAGACGAATGCGATCGAGTTCGCGACGTTGTTTGCCGAGTACGCGTGTCAGCGCAACGGGGTCCGCTACGCCGAATCCGGCCGACAAGGCCTCGATATCCTTGATCAAGCCTTCGTATTGCGTGGTGCGGTCGAAAAGATTCTGCAAGTTGCGGGTCTGCGTTTCATCCACGCCGGTTACCGCCAACACCTGTGCGGTGCCTTCAATGCGCGAACTGTAGTCGGCCAAACGCTGCAAGCCGGCCCGGCTATGCGACGTGTCGGGCAGGAGGTATACCCCTTCGCGCAATACGGCGCAGCCCAAGCTTTCCAGCGTACGTAACACCGTCATGCGGCCGCTGGTCTGTTCTTGCGGCAGGGATACGATAAAGGCGAGCCAACTGGTCGCCGGGTTGCCATGCGGTGGGGTAGCGCTCATGGGAAGGGAAGTTAAGAGATGGATTTAAGTGTAGCAAGACCCTGCGGAGGATGGGGTTTCCTAGCAGGCGGCTGCGGTAAAATGCGCATTCTCCGCCTCAACGGAGATCCAGGGTTCTCTCCAGCGATTCAAGGATTCTCATGCAAGTCGATAAAGAATTGGATGCCCGAGGTCTGAACTGCCCGCTCCCGATTTTGCGGACCAAAAAGTCTCTTGCCGAAATGAACAGCGGACAAATTCTGCGCGTTTTGGCGACCGACCCCGGCTCGGTGAAAGATTTCGAAGCCTTCGCCAAAATGACGGGCAATGCGTTGTTGGAGCAAAGCGAGACGAACAAAGAGTTTTGTTTTGTGTTGCGTAAAAAATAACCGTTGGCGCTATACGCTTTTCAACGGCAACACCATTTGGAAAACCACGCCGCTGGCATCTTTACGGTTATGTGCTACGGCACGACCATGATGAAACTCCGCGATCAGTCGAACGATAAACAGCCCCAATCCTAGATGTGGGGCGCCGGCGTTTTTAGTTGCGCCCGACCGCAGCGAAACCATCGATTCGAACAATTGCCCTTGCATGGTTTCCGGCAATTGCGGCCCCGTATTACTGACCGACAGAATCGCCTCGTCGTCGCGCTGCATGATCGCGACAATGATGGCCGTATCTGATGTGCTGAAGTCCATCGCATTTTCGACCAGCTTATCGAGCGCCTGCGCAATCAGATCGGGCGCGCCCACTAAATCGATACGCCGCTCCGGCAGACTCAATTCGAATCTGTGTGCGGGGAATGCGCCGGTATAGCCGGCAACGCAGCCGCTCACCACGCGACCCAGGTCGAAGGGTTCGCGTTCTGCGTCGCGCAACATTTGCTCCAGGCGCGATGCTTCGGCGATACGAGTCAGAATCAAGTTGAGGCGCTTGACGCCTTCTTCGGCGCGCTCGATATATACGCGCATTGCTTCGGGAGAATGCTCGCTTTTCAGATTTTCCAGAGATGAGCTCACGACCGCGACGGGCGTGCGCAATTCATGGGAAAGGCGATCGGCCATACGTTCCAGATAAGCCGTGTATTCCCCCAGACGTTCCAAAACCGCCGCGAAGCTGCGCGACAGATCGCCGATTTCATCGCTGTGTCGTGTGGCGCGAAAGTGCTGCGCCACGCGTCCGTGCGCATCGATCGCAAGTTCGGCGTCGTTGCGCAGACGTCGCAGACGTCGCGACAGGCTGGAGGCGAACAAGAACATCGTACCCGCGCCGAAGACGAAAACCGCCAACGTGACCGCGATAAGTCTTTCGAGCGCGCGATTGGTCAGACTGACGACGGCATTCGTCGTTTCCTCGGCGATGACCGCGCCGACAACTTCGTCTCCATTCCAGATGGGATGTGCGGCGGAAAGAACGACTGCGCGTTTGTCGGTCGTATTGCGCCAGCGCGTCGCCGGAATGCCGTTCAATGCGGAATGGACTTCGCGTCCGCCGGCCAGCACCTCTTCGGGTAAGGCATCGTCGAAGTCGTCGCGCGGCGGCTCCAATATCAGGCGGTATAGCGGCTGAAGCAGGCTGGGTTTGTTGTGGCTTGTGGCGCTGTCTTCATATGCGTTGCTTTCGCGCAGGCTACCTTCGATCGCCAGCAATTCGCGTTGGCGATCGATTACCCAGATGCGCGCCGAAGCGCGTCGCACGCCCTTGATGATGGTTTCGATTTCGGAAGACGCGGCGCGGGCCGGAAGCGCTCCCGGTTCACTGTTTCGGGGGGGTTGCGCGCGACGTTCCAAAAGCTTGGGGCGATCGTGCAGTGCCGTCGCGACCGCGCGAGCAGTAGCGGAGACGGCTTGCTCCTGTCCGGCGCGTAAAACCTTTTCCATTTCGCGGACGAAACCATAACCGATCAGCGGAATGGCCAATAGCACCAGCGAAACCAGCAGCAGCTTGCTGCGTATCGTCATATCGGGCGTTTAGTCTGTGTTCCAGCGATAGCCCATGCCATATACGGTATCGATCGCATCGAAAGTTGGATCCGTGACAATGAATTTTTTGCGAACGCGTTTGATATGCGAGGTGATCGTCGCGTCATCGACCACAAGATTGGCTTCGGACATCAGTTGATCGCGATTCTTCACATGGCCGGGGTATTTCACCAAAGCATGAATCATCCAGAATTCGGTGAGAGTCAAGTCGACGGGCTGATCCTTCCAGGCTGCGGTCATGCGTTTCAAATCCAGGCGGAGCGAACCGCGTGTGACCACATCCTCCAGATTCGTCGGCGTCGCCAAAACGTCGACCCGGCGGAAAAGCGCCGCTATGCGCGCGAGCAGATGCGGCATGCTGACGTCTTTGGTCAGGTAATCGTCGGCGCCCAGCCGCAGTCCCGAAACCATATCAAAATCGCTGTCACGCGCGGTCAAAAAAATAATGGGCAGGGTTTCGGAAAGCGCGCGTAACTCGCGCACCAAGGCGAAACCGCCGTCCACTTCGGTTCCCAGTCCGATATCCACAATTGCCAAGTCGGGAAGGCGCGTTTTCAAGGCCGCGAGTGCCTGCGGTCGGTCGCCATAGGTGCTGACGTCGTAACGTTGCCGGCGCAGCACGTCGGCGACGTTTTCACGAATGGCGGGGTCATCTTCGACAATGGCGATGCGGCGGCTCATAAGCACTCTAAGAAACACTGTAGGAAACTAAGGTGCGCGCAATATACCCCAGCGCCGTCTCTCTGGGCGCGCCCAGCCCCTAAAGCCATTTTGCCGCCAGAATTGGCCTGCGTTGCGCCCTCGTTTAGGCCCGTCCAATCCTTGTATTGAGCCTTCAATGCACTCATCCCGATTTGGGAACTGCGGAGAGAGGCAATGCAAGCAATGCGTCGCGACGGCCGTGTGGCCGATTTC
>DATEEW010000239.1:0-10941 GCA_035280965.1 Burkholderiales bacterium | reverse complement strand
TCCCCAACTTGTAATCTGCGCCGATCTGTAGAGCAACCCCCACGCTATTCCGATCGATGTCCACACCCGGCACATCGATATCGACGCTGGAAAAATGCGTGTAATTAATCCCCGCGCCCACATAGGGCCGGAATTGACCTTCGGGATTGAAGTGATACTGGAGCAACAGCGTGGGCGGCAAGTGCTTGATCGAACCGATATCCGTTCCGCCGAGTTCAATATCGTGCTTTTGCGGATAGGTCAGCACCAGTTCGGCGGCAATGTTCTTGGTGAAAAAATAAGAAATATCGAATTCCGGAAAGAGCTTGTTTTCCGCCTCCAGATCGACATCAGGACTATTACCGTTGCGCACGTCCATATACAAGGCGCGCACGCGAACCATCCACGGACCGTCTTCCGCCGCTGCGACGACCGGCGTTGACAGAGCGGCCGCTACAGCCAGGGTACATACAGCAATTGCTTTCATCGAACACTCCCATACGAGGACTATTAATTCCATGTTGGAAGTATGGTTATGAGACAACCAGGAAGGTTGATTGAAGTCAAAAACCCTTTAAGTTGTGTGGTTTTGGGTTTTACGCCGGGGGCGACTCAAATTGACACTGCCGCATCAACCCTTTAGCCTTGGGGAGGCGCGTTTTTTGCGTTTCGTCATAGCGAAAAAGCGCACCATGATGCCCGCGTGAGCGGGCTTTTTATTGTCTCTTCGCCGCCTCCATGCAACCCGACCGCAGTTCAGAACTCCGCAACCTGCTCGACCGCCGCATTCTCATCATCGACGGCGCGATGGGCACCATGATCCAAACCTACAAGCTTGCAGAAGCCCAATATCGCGGCGAGCGCTTCGCGCACTGGTCTAGCGATGTGCGCGGCAATAACGACTTGTTGTCCCTTACTCAACCGCAAATCATTCGCGCGATCCACGAGCAATATCTGCAGGCCGGTTCGGACATTATCGAAACAAACACATTCAATTCGAACGCGCCTTCCATGGCGGACTACGGAATGGAAGCGCTGGTCTACGAATTGAATTTGACCGCGGCGAAATTGGCGCGCGAGGTATGCGATCAATACAGCACGCCGGAAAAGCCTCGCTTCGTCGCCGGTGTATTAGGACCGACCAGCAAGACGGCATCGATATCGCCGGACGTAAACGATCCGGGCTTCCGCAATATCAGTTTCGATCAACTCGTCGCGGCGTATACCGAAAGCCTGCGCGGCCTTGTCGATGGTAGTGCCGACTTGATCATGATCGAAACGATTTTCGACACTCTGAACGCCAAGGCCGCGGTGTTCGCGGTCGAAACCTATTTCGATGAAATCGGCGCGCGCTTGCCGGTGATGATTTCCGGCACCATCACTGACGCATCCGGCCGCACGCTTACTGGCCAGACACCCGAGGCTTTCTGGAATTCGCTCAGCCACGCCAAGCCGCTGACCATCGGTTTGAATTGCGCGCTGGGCGCGGCGCTAATGAGACCGTATATCGAAGAGCTGTCGAACGTCGCCGATACCTATCTATGCTGTTATCCGAACGCCGGACTACCCAACCCACTGTCGGAAACGGGCTACGACGAAACGCCCGCATCGACATCAAGCCAGTTGCAGGAATTCGCCCAAGCAGGCTTTCTCAACGTTGTCGGCGGCTGCTGCGGTACCACGCCACCGCATATCAAAGCAATTGCCGAAGCGGTAGCGAAATTTCCACCGCGCAAAGTGCCGGTCATCGAAAAGAAGCTGCGCTTGTCAGGTTTGGAAGCACAAAACATCGGCGAGGATTCGCTTTTCGTCAACGTTGGCGAGCGTACCAACGTCACAGGCTCGAAGGCTTTCGCACGCATGATTCTCGCCGGCGATTACGCTGCAGCGCTATCGGTGGCACGTCAGCAGGTGGAGAACGGTGCTCAGATCATCGACATCAACATGGACGAAGCGATGCTCGATTCGCAAAAGGCCATGGTGACCTTCCTGAATCTCATCGCATCCGAGCCGGACATCTCGCGCGTGCCGATCATGATCGACAGTTCAAAATGGTCGGTCATCGAGGCCGGTTTGAAGTGCATGCAAGGCAAAGGCATCGTCAATTCGATTTCAATGAAGGAAGGTGAAGCCGAATTCATCAAACACGCCAAGCTGACGCGCCGCTACGGTGCGGCTGCCGTGGTAATGGCCTTCGACGAAGCGGGACAGGCGGACACCCTCGAACGACGCAAAACCATCTGCGCGCGTTGCTACGACATTCTGGTGAATCAGGTCGGCTTTCCACCCGAAGACATCATTTTCGATCCGAACATCTTCGCAGTGGCGACGGGTCTGGAAGAGCATGCTCTTTACGGTATCGATTACATCGAAGGCGTACGCTGGGTCACACAGAATCTGCCTCATGCCAAGACCAGCGGCGGTGTATCGAATATGTCTTTCTCGTTTCGCGGCAACGAACCGATGCGCGAAGCGATGCATACCGTGTTCCTGTATTACGCCGTTCAAGCCGGAATGACGATGGGTATCGTCAACGCGGGGCAACTCGGCGTGTATTCGGAAATCCCCGCCGATCTGCTCGAGCATATTGAAGACGTGATTTTCAATCGACGTCCGGATGCCACCGAGCGCTTGGTAAGTTTTGCCGAAACAGTAAAAGGCGCGGGCAAGACCAAAGAAGAAAATCTGGAATGGCGCAATGCGCCCGTGGCCGATCGCCTCGCACACGCGCTGGTGCGGGGCATTACCGATTACGTCGTCGAGGATACGGAAGAGGCGCGGCAAAATTATCCGCGTCCCATACAGGTAATTGAAGGTCCGTTGATGGACGGCATGAACATCGTGGGCGATCTGTTTGGCGCCGGAAAGATGTTCCTGCCGCAAGTGGTGAAATCCGCGCGCGTAATGAAGCAAGCCGTCGCGCATTTGATTCCCTTCATCGAAGAAGAGAAAAAACGGTCGGGCGATACCAGCACCAAGGGCAAGATCGTCATCGCCACGGTTAAGGGCGACGTGCATGACATCGGCAAGAACATCGTCGCCGTGGTGCTTCAATGCAATAACTACGAAGTGGTGAATCTCGGCGTCATGGTGCCTGCACAAAAGATTCTGCAAACGGCGCTGGACGAGAAAGCCGACGTCATCGGCTTGTCGGGTTTGATCACGCCTTCCCTTGAAGAGATGGCGCATGTGGCGCACGAAATGGAGCGTCAAGGATTCAAGCTGCCGTTGCTGATCGGCGGCGCAACGACTTCGCGCGTGCACACCGCCGTAAAAATCGCGCCGCATTACAGCGGCCCCGTCGTGTATGTGCCGGATGCTTCGCGTTCCGTGGGCGTGTGCACGAGCCTGATTTCGCCCGAGCTGCGCGAAGACTATTTCGCATCGGTACGAACGGATTACGACCGCGTGCGCACACAGCATGCGTCTAAGAAACAAACTCCATTGGTGAAGCTGGATGCGGCGCGCAAAAATGCGCAATCTGTCGACTGGTCCGCTTATCGTCCAACCAAACCCGCTCGCCTCGGCCGCATGAAATTCGAAAGTTACGATCTCGCCGAGATCGCACGCTATATCGATTGGTCGCCCTTCTTTCAGACTTGGGATCTCGCTGGTTCCTACCCCAAGATTCTGGACGATGAGATGGTGGGCGAAGCGGCGCGCAATGTGCTCCGCGACGCGCAAGCGATGTTGGCGAATATCATCAGCGAAAAATGGTTGCGCGCGAACGGTGCCATCGGTTTGTATGCGGCCAATCGCGTCGGGGACGATATCGAGGTCTACACCGACGAGTCGCGCACAGAACGACTCGCTATGGTGCACACGCTGCGTCAACAAGCGCAGAAAGCCGAGGACCGTTACAACCACGCGCTCGCCGATTACGTCGCGCCCAAGGATTCCGGGCTCGCGGATTACATCGGCATGTTCGCTGTCACCGCCGGACTCGATTGCGAAGCGCGCGTCAAAACTTACGAAGCTGCGGGCGATGATTACAACGCCATTATGCTGAAAGCGCTGGCTGACCGACTGGCGGAAGCGTTCGCCGAATTGATGCACGCGCGCGTGCGCAAGGAGTTCTGGGGTTATGCACCCGATGAAGGCCTGTCGAATGAGGAAATGATCGCGGAGAAGTATCGCGGCATTCGTCCGGCACCCGGTTACCCGGCCTGTCCCGATCACACCGAGAAGGGCACGCTGTTCGAATTAATCGATGCGCAAGCGCTGGGCATTCAGCTCACTGAAAGCTACGCCATGTGGCCCCCCGCTTCGGTAAGCGGCTATTACTTCGCGCATCCCGAATCGCAGTATTTCAATGTCGGTCGCATCGACCGCGATCAATTGGAAGACTATGCGCTACGCAAAGGCTTCGATCTCAAGACCGCCGAACGTTGGCTCGCGCCGCTGCTCGGCTTTTGAATCCAAAACGGAGAAATCATGAACATCGTTCGTCACAATCCGCACGGCAAAGTACTGTGCGACGCCGTCGAATACGGCGATTTTGTTTTTCTGGGCGGCCAGGTGCCTACCGATGTCAACTTAGACATCAAAGGACAGACTGCGAATGTGCTGCAACAAATCGATGCCTTGCTGGCCAAGGCCGGTACAAACAAATCAAGGATTCTTTCGGTCAATATCTGGCTGGCCGATATGCGCCATCGGGAAGCGATGAACGAAATCTGGTCGGCCTGGGTCGACGCTAGCAATCTCCCCTGCCGCGCGACGGTTGAAGCGAAATTGGCGGACCATCGAATGCTGGTGGAAATCGCCTGTATCGCCGCTAAGTAAGTATTCATTAAACGGTTTCAAGTGTTGCAAGACGAGACGCTCGCCGATTTGTTGGCTCGATTCCCGCATGCGGGTCGCGTGGAATGGATCGGCGTGCGTCCTGAAAGACGCGCGCTGCCCGTTTCCTTGAACGAGGTTCAAGCAACGGCTGCCGGTCTGATCGGCGATCATTATTCCGGCCGTAACGGCAATCGCGCGGTCACGCTGATTCAGGCCGAACATCTGCAAGCCGTCGCTTCGCTTAGCGGGCTTCAACAGGTAGACCCAGCGCTCTTACGTCGCAATATCGTGGTGCGCGGTATCAATCTCGTGGCGCTGAAAGATCGGCGCTTTCGTATCGGTACCGCTTTGCTGGAAGGCACCGGTCCTTGCGATCCTTGTTCTCGCATGGAAGAAAATCTTGGCTGCGGCGGATTGAATGCCATGCGCGGCCACGGCGGCTTGAACGCGCGCGTCATCGAGGCCGGTCGCATTGCGGTCGGCGATGCTGTCTTTGCATGGGATACCGAATGAAATTGATGCGCACGCTCATCGCCGTAATCGCGCTTTTGTTATTGAGTGGCTGCTACGAAGAACTCGATTGGCGGGAATGGCATGCCGAAGACGGCAGCTTCGTCCTGCTGTTGCCTGCAAAACCCAAAGAGCTCAGCCACGAAGTGAGCATTGGCAATACACGCCTCACGTTGCATATGCTTTCCACGCATACGGATGGTCTGGCTTTCGGAATCGCTTATGCCGATTTACCTGCCGATGCTTCGTCCATGCTTTTGGAAAATGCGCGCGATGCGTTGCTGCGAAATATTGATGGCAAATTACAGATCGAAACACCGATCCAGGTCGGCGAGATGCAGGGGCTGGAATTTCAAGCGGAAGGACGTTCGGACGCCGGGCCTACACTGATGGCAGCGCGCGTGTTACGCAGCAAGCAACGCTTCTATCAAATCGTATTCATCGGGCGCGCAGATCGCGCGGCGGAAGTGGACATCCCGTTTTTTCTCACTTCCTTCCAATCGCAACGCTGACTACTTGCGCCAGAACCCCGGCGTAAAAATCACCAACAGGCTGAACAATTCCAATCGGCCCAGCAGCATTGCGGCGCTGCATACAGCGGTTTGAAAATCGTTCAGCACCGCGAAAGTAGTGGAGGGGCCCACTTGGTGTAGGCCCGGACCCATATTGTTCAAACATGCCACCACTGCGGAAAATGCGCTCGTGAGATCCAATCCTGTGGCCGTCAACAGCAGCGTCATCACAATCATGCTGCTGCCGTAAATCAGCATGAAAGCGAGCACTGCGAAAATCAGTTTATTTTCGACTTTGCTGCCACCCAGTTTTAGCGGCACCTCCGCACGCGGATGAAGAATGCGCGTGAATTCACGCAGCGCCTGTTTTTGCAGTACCAGTGCGCGGATCATTTTAATGCCACCCCCCGTAGAGCCGGAGGAGGAAACAAAAGCAGATAGAAACAGCATCCACAAAGGGGCGAAAATCGGCCATTGATTGTAGTCGGTGTTTGAGAAGCCTCCCGTTGTTGCCACCGACACGACATTGAACACGGCATAACGAAGCGATTCGCCGAAGCCCTCGTAATATCGATGCGCATACAAAAATATCGCAATCAACAACGCACTGCCGAGAATAACGCCGATTACCCATGCGGCTTCCGGGTCGCGCCAATATGCACGCATCGAACGACGATGCCATGCCATGAAATGGGTTGCAAAATTAAGCGCAGAGAATAGTGTGAACACCACGCAAATCATTTCGATGGTCACGGAATCGAAATAACCGAAGCTGGCGTCATGAGAAGAAAAACCGCCCAGGCTGACGGTGGAGAAGCCATGCATCAAGGCATCCAACCACGACATACCGGCAACCTTATATGCAAGGATACAGGCCAGCGTCGCCGCGAAATACACCATCCATAAACCTTTGGCGGTTTCGTTGATGCGCGGAGTGAGCCGGTTATCTTTCATTGGCGTCGGTGTCTCGGCTTTAAACAACTGCGCGCCGCCTACACCCAGCAATGGAAGGATTGCGACCGCCAAAACCACAATACCCATACCGCCCAACCAACATAGCTGCGTGCGCCACAAATTGATTGAAGGCGGCAGATTATCGAGACCGTCCAGAACGGTCGCCCCCGAAGCAGTGAGCCCAGACGCGGTTTCGAAATAGGCGTCGATGAAACTCAGCTCGGGGAAATACAACAGCAGGGGAATCGTGGCGAGAGCGGGCAATAGGGTCCAGGTCATCGCCACCAGCAAGAAGCCGTCGCGAACAGCCAACTCCCCCTTATGTTTATAAGTCGAAAGCCACAACGCGATCCCTAAGCCGACAATAATGATGAGGGCTTCGTCGTACGCTTTTTGGGCACCGTCGATGAGAAAATGCGAAAGCGCAAAAGGCCCCAACAGCGAAAGGCCGAACAATAGGGTGATCAGCCCGAAGGTATTGAGTAGAGGAATGTAACGGCTCAAAACGGGCGGGCTTAGATAAAAGAAAAGCCGACTTGAAACAGTTTTTCGAGTTTCGGCACCATGCGCTTGTTTGCCACAAACATGATTACATGATCGTTCGGACGGATCACGGTATCGTGATGCGCAATAATCACTTCGCTGCGGACATTGACTGAGGAGTCCTCGTCAATTCGTGCTCCGGCTTGCGTGCGCACAATGGCTCCAATCGTGGCGCCGGGCGGCAAATCAATGTCTTCGATTTTGCGACCGATCACTTTGCAATTGGCTTCATCGCCGTGCGCGACCAGCTCCAATGCCTCCGCGGCTCCTCTGCGCAAACTATGCACCGCGGCCACATCGCCGCGCCGGATATGCTGCAACAACTTGCCGATTGTGGCTTGCGCAGGTGAAAGCGCGATATCAATTGTTCCGCCCTGAACGAGGTCCGCGTAAGCTCGGCGGTTGATCAATGCAACAACCCGCCGCGCACCCATGCGTTTGGCGAGCAGCGCCGACATGATGTTGTTTTCGTCGTCGTTGGTGAGCGAGAGAAACAAATCCATTTCGCCGATGTTTTCGGAGCCGAGCAATTCTTCATCGGTGGCATCGCCTTGCAATACCAAGGTCGAGTGCAACTGATTCGCGAGAAATTCTGTGCGTCGCTTATCGCGCTCGACAACCTTGACTTGATAATCGCGCTCCAGAGATCGCGCCAGTCGCAAGCCGATATTTCCGCCTCCGGCAATCATGACGCGCTTCACCGGTTTGTCCATTTTGCGCAGCTCGCGCATCACTTGGCGGATGTTTTGCGTATCGGCTATGCAAAATACTTCATCACCGTGCTCGACGATCGTGTCGCCGTCCGGAATGATCGCCTGATCTCCGCGGAAAATAGCGACCACGCGCGCATCGACACTGGGAATGTGGCGCCGGAGTTCTTTCAGCGGATTACCAACCATCAAGCCGCCCGTTACAGCGCGCACGGCGACCATGGTTACGCGACCATCTGCAAAACGCAGCACTTGCAGCGCTTCAGGAAACTCGATCAGTAGACCGATGTAATCGGCCAGGATGGTTTCGGGCGAAATTGCGTAGTCAACGTTGAAGCCATCGTCGTCCAGCAGTTCCGGGCGATTCAAATAGCCGCTGGAGCGAATACGCGCGATGCGGGTGGGGACGTTGTAACGCTTAGCCGCGATCCTACAGGCAACCAGATTCGTTTCGTCCGATTGCGTCACCGCAATGAGCATATCCGCGTCTTCGATACCTGCTTCGAGCAAGGTGTCGGGATGCGCGGCGCTACCCAGCACAGTGCGCAAATCGAGGCGGTCTTGCAAGTCGCGCAGACGTCCGGGCTCGAGGTCGACGACCGTAATATCGTTTTGTTCGGATACCAGGCTTTCGGCCAAAGTCGATCCGACCTGACCGGCACCCAGAATGACGATTTTCAAAATGCCTCCCTGCGGCGCAGACTTGGGATGCGTTGCGTCCGCGGACGAATTTTATGCTTTTTCCGAGGGGACATGAGCGGTGACAGCAAGTCTCAGTCTTCTTTTTTAATTTGAATGCCAAGCGACTTCAGCTTGCGATACAAGTGGGTGCGCTCCAAGCCGCTGCGATCCGCCAACCGACTCATCGAAGCCTCGCGACTTAGATGATGCTCAAAATAAATCTTTTCGAAAGCCTCGCGCGCCTCGCGCAGAGGCATTTCGAGTAATTCGCCCACTACGCCGACCTCCATTAAAGGATTTGCTGGCGGAAGTACCATTTGCACATCCTGCGGGCCGATCTCATCATCCAAAGCCGCCATGGCCGCACTGTGGACAGCTTGCTGTAGCTCGTCGATATTGCGCGGCCAGACATGATTGCGGAGGAGGTTCAAGGCGGCGACTGAAAAACTGCGCGAGGGACAAACGCGTGCTTCCACCAACTGCGTCAAAAGCATGGAAGCCAAGTCCGGAACATCTTCCGCATGCTCGCGAAGAGAGGGCAACATCAACACCAGTTGCGACAATTGCGCGAGCAATTCACCATCGAAACCCTTCTCTTCCAAAAGTCGAATATTGTCATCGGACGTGAAAGTGACCAGGCGCACCTTGTGTTTCTCTAAGCGCTGAGCGACAAATGCCACGCCCTTTTGTTGCGGTTTAGAAAGTGCGCCTAACTCTTCGATAAAAAGAATTCCGCCTGCCGCCTGGTTCAACAGTTCTTGCGGCGTCTCGGCCAAGGCAGCACCCGCGTTTACAAACGGCATACCGGGCTGCTGTAAATGACGTGCGTAGAGTTCGGGCATGACCCCTGGCTCGCCACGCAGCAATAGCGGGGCGCTGCTTTGCGCGTATTGATTCAAGCGGCGACGCAGATCATTAATCACGGTCGAACGGCCCAGATTCGCGAGCGAAAGTCGGGTGAGTTGCGTCGGCTCACCACTACGCAGGGCCCGCTTAACGGTCGCCAACAGCTTTTGCATGGCGATCGGCTTCTCGAGGAAATCCATTGCCCCAATCCGTGTAGCTTCGACCGCGGTGTCGATAGTTGCGTGTCCGGACATCATCACAACCGGCATGCTGAGCTGCCCCGCCGCCGACCATTCCTTCAATAAAGAAATACCGTCGATATCGGGCATCCAGATATCGAGCAGGACCAAGTCCGGACGCTCGCGATTGCGCAGCTCGCGCGCTGCCCCGGCATTTTCGGCCACGCGCACGCTATGACCTTCGTCGACCAGAATCTCCGAAAGCAACTCGCGTATTCCTACTTCGTCGTCGACTACCAGAATATTCGCCATACCACCGTTCGTTATTTGTTCGACCCGCCGCTCAAGCAGCGAGAGGCAATGCTATCGTCACCGCCGCACCGGCCTTGTTCTCCAAGGTCACAGTACCCTGGTGTTCATCCACGATCTTTTTCACCATGGCAAGCCCCAGGCCCGTGCCCCTGGGTTTCGTTGTCACATAAGGTTCGAACGCGCGCTTCATAATCGATTCGCTGAAACCACCGCCATTGTCGCAGACCGTCAAACAAACTTTATCTCCTACTAAGGCGGTGCGAACTTGGATGCGAGGTTCCGCATGTCCATTCAAGGCGTCTTGCGCATTTTGCAGGAGATTGTGAATGACTTGCCGCAGTTGCGTGGCGTCGCCCCGCACCGGCGGCAAACTCGACTCGAGCGCAAGGTCGATGCGCGAACGCCAGTTCTCGTACAAACCCAGTACCTCGCTCACCAATGCATTCAAATCCACCGCCGTGAGTGTCGGGGCAGGCAGGCGTGAATAATCTCTAAATTCGTCCACCATTGCCTTCATCGCCGTTACTTGATTGACGATGGTTTCGGTGGCTCGCACCAAGGTCTGCGCATCGGCGGGGGAAAGTTTGTCGGCGAGTTTATGTTGCAGCCGCTCGGCAGACAGTTGAATCGGCGTCAATGGATTCTTGATTTCATGCGCGAGACGACGCGCCACTTCCGTCCAAGCGGTGGCGCGCTGCGCGGTAATGAGTTGCGTTACATCGTCGAAGACAACCACATAGCCCATCTCAGCTGGCAGCGTGGAGCCGCGCAATATTAAAGTTTGCGCCGATTGCGGACGTTCCAATTGCTGCTGCCAATGTCCTTCCTTTGATTCGGCGAAAGCTGTGCGGATCAATTGATCCAAATCCTGCAATGCGGGGGAACCGGCCAAAGCGCGCCCACGCTCCAGAGGCTCGTTCAAGATTGTCG
>DATEEW010000238.1:0-2600 GCA_035280965.1 Burkholderiales bacterium | reverse complement strand
CCTCGACAGCACGGTGGGCTTGGTGTGGCGTGCGCTGGTGCTATGGGTGGCGATGTTGCTGGTGATTACAGTGACATCGGTGATTAGCTAGTTCCGGCTGAATCGCGAAGGAAGCGGCCCTTGCGCCGGCTCGCGACTTACTTTGCTGCTAGACGGTCATGCGCCGCGAGAATCGCGAATGCGCTTATAGAGTTCGTAGCGGCGGGGTTGAATTGTCCCTTTCTCGACTGCGGCGCGAATGGCGCAATCGGGCTCGCTGGCGTGGCGGCAATCGCGGAAGCGGCAATGCCCCAGAAAAGGCCGAAATTCCACGAAGCCTTGTTCGATGGAACGGTCGTCCAAATGCGCGAGCCCGAAGTCCTGCAAGCCGGGACAATCGATGAGCGAGGTCTCCGGTCCCAGGCGATAAAGCCGTGCATGCGTGGTTGTATGGCGGCCGGAATCCAAAAAGCTGGACACTTCGCGTGTTGCGGCATCCGCGTCCGGTACGATTGCATTCACGATCGTGGATTTGCCCATGCCGGATTGGCCCAGTAATACCGTGGCTTCGCCCTGTAAGGCTTCCACGAGCGCACCTACGTTTCGCTTTGCGCTCATTTCCAACACCCTGTAGCCCGCCTGCTCAAACGGCAACAGGCGAACGCGCGCGGCCGTCGTCGCTTCGACCATGTCCGCCTTGTTCAGCGCTATAAGCGCTTTCAAATGCTGATCTTCCGCCGCCACCAAGGCTCGCGCGATCAATTCATCGCTGAAACTGGGAACGCCCGCGATGACGATGACGACCTGACTGATATTTGCGGCAATGACTTTCTGACGATGTTCCGCCGCCCGTATGAACAAAGTGGAGCGTGGATCGGTGGCTTCGATGACCCCTTCGTCCGCACCTGTGCGTTCGAACATGACCCGGTCGCCGCAGGCGATATTGGCGCGGCGCCCGCGCGTAACGCAGCGCACGATGCTTTGATCGTAAGCTTCGATCAAAAATTGCCGCCCAAAGGCGGCAACGACTTGACCACTGATATGCAACGGGCGGGTATTCACCGGCGCCTTAGTTGTTCTGCACTGCGTCGATACGGGCGGCGCAAATAAAATCGTTTTCCGAAATGCCGCCGGCCGAATGGGTGACAAATTCTACCCGGCACTTGTTGTAGCCGACCATCAAGTCAGGATGATGATTTTCCTTGTTCGCAATCCAGGCGACCAGATTCACGAAAGCGATTGTGTGATAGTAATTCTTGAAGGCAAAAGTCTTGCGCAGGCGGCCGTCTTCGATCGCCCAGCCCTCGACTTGCGCGAGGAGGGCGGTAGCCTCCGCGTCGCTTAATTTATCGGTTCTTTCCCGGCAATGGCGAATCGCGAGCGCGTCCATGCGTACTCCTTAATGAGCGAGCATTTGCAAGCGGGCGATGCGCAAAGCCGCAGGCGGATGCGAATCGTAAAAAGCCGAATGCAAAGGATCGGGGGTGAGTGTGGCCGCATTATCCTGATAAAGCTTCACCAGTGCAGCGATCAAATCACCGGGAGCGGCTTGGCGGGCAGCATAGGCGTCGGCTTCATATTCGTGCTTGCGCGAATAAAGACTGCCAAGAGGATGAAAAATAAAGCTGAATACCGGGAGCACGAGAAAATACAGGAGCAGAGCCATGGCCATGCTTTGGCCCTGGACGCCGAGGCCTTGGTAAAACCAGCTTTGGTCCGCCAGCCATCCCAGCAAAGCCAGAAAGCCGAAACTTAAGAGGAAGAGAAAAGCGATGCGTTTGTACACATGGTGATGTTTGAAATGTCCTAGCTCATGGGCGAGCACCGCCTCGATTTCGTTGGGCGCCAGACGATTCAAAAGCGTATCGAAGAACACGATGCGCTTGGCCGCGCCCAGTCCAGTGAAATACGCATTGCCATGGCTGGAACGCTTGGAGCCATCCATGACGAATAAGCCGCGCGCGCGAAAGCCGCAGCGCTGCAGCAATTGCTCAACACGGGTTTTGAGTTGCTCGTCCGCCAGGGGCGTAAATTTATTGAATAGTGGCGCGATGACAGTGGGGTAGAGGACGAGCAGAAGCAGATTGAAGCCCATCCATACCAGCCATACGTAGAGCCACCAATACTCGCCCATGCCATTCATCAGCCAGAGCACCACGAACAGCAACGGCAATCCGATTGCCGCACCCAGCAACGTCTGCTTCAGCAAATCGACCAGATACAGCTTCAGCGTCATTCGATTGAAACCGTAGCGTGCTTCGATGACAAAGCTGCGATAAAGCGAAAAGGGCAGATCCACGATTCCGCCGATGAGCATGGCACCGGCAATCAACGCAATACCGTGCGCATAACCGCGTTCCTGGAACACGCCTCCCCAGGTTTCGTACAACCATTGCAGCCCGCCTCCTACTGTGAAGGCGAGTAAAAGCAGCACGGAGACAATTGCCTCGATTCGATGCAAGCGCGTTTTGGCCACTGTGTAGTCCGCCGCTTTGCGATGGGACGCAGCATCGATGCGTTCGGCAAAGGCCGCGGGCACTTGTTCGCGATGCGCGCTTACATGATGAATATGTCTTTGGGCTAGCCAAAGACGTAGCACGAGCGACACGGACAGCGCCAAC
>DATEEW010000237.1:0-4690 GCA_035280965.1 Burkholderiales bacterium | reverse complement strand
GGCCAAAGTACGTCTGACCGGGCTTCGCGCCCTGCCCCTCGATAAATATCGAGACGGCTGCCATGCCGTCGGACAGCACGAGATGGCCCACATTCGGTGTCTCGCCTAGATTGCGACGCAACTCTGCGATTTTTTTATAACCGGGTGGCAGTTCCTTCAAGCTCCAACCCTCTTTGGTCAGATCGACCGCGGTCATTCCGGATTTTTCGACACGCCAATTTCGACCCTCATCCGCAAAGCGCGATTTCACCAGCTCCTTGTCAATGCGCCCACCGATTTGGAGTTGAGTAAAGACAAATTGCTCCACGAGCTCACGTTTATCGTTGAAGGTTTTGGCTTTGACCAACATCCCCGTCGCAACATCGGCCCAGAGCTTGTGCCCGTAGCGTAAATTATCCTTGGGGTTAAGGATGAGTGCCTGACAGTCGTAGCCGGCAATCCGCTGCACTTCGCCTTTGCGGATTTCATATTGCTCGGTGATATCTTTGAGCTGATCGCCGCGCATGGCGGGAAAGGGTTTGGTTTCGCGCTGGCTATCGATTTTTACTTTTTCCAACTTAGGCAGATAACACTTCACTTCTTCGTTGTTCCGCACGATTTCGCGCTGAGGACCATCCAAGGTTTCCACTCGCTCATGGACCCCGGTGCCATCGACAATCCGCGTGATACGTGAGGTTTCGACGTGGTCGCCGTGCTGATAGACGAAGGTGCCCGTATAACTAAGGCTATCGGTGGCCGAATAAATGCGTTGCAACCATTGCAAGGCTTCGGGATTGCTTTGTGCCCATGCTGCGGCGCCATACAGGAGGGAGCCTGCCGCGCAGACCGTGGCCAGCAGTCTGCTCATCGCTGTCCGTCGTCGCTCGAAACGGTCCGCACATAAGGCGCTACGCCGCTCATACCGAAGCCGGGGCTGAAACGCTGATGCGCCAATTGATAATCGTCCATATCTTTGGCCACCGGCATAACGACAACTTCAGTTTGTTGCGACGATGGTTGAGTGACGGCGACGCGCGCCGTATCTGCGCCAAGGAAGGGATAGCTCATCCACCCCACAAATCCGACGGCAGCGACGCCTGCGGCTGCAGACATCGCCCACCGCACTGGGGTACGCGAAGGCTTGCGGGGAGCGAAGACGATCGGCTCGGCTTCAAGTCGATCGACAAAACTTCGAGGCAAGGCACCGGCAGAGTGGCCGCGCATGGCATCGCCGATGAGATGATAAAGATTCCAGCTCTCCCGTAACTCGGGGTCGCTTTTGATCTGCTTCAAACTACTATCGAGGGAACGATCGTCGAACTGCCCGTCCATCAGGGCCGAAATTTCTTCTTTCATTGCATCACCTCACCACCTCTTGTCTTTCCGAGTGTCGAGTAAAGGTCTCAACTTCCCGGCAATCGCTTCACGCGCCCTGAATATGCGGGACCGGACGGTGCCGATCGGGCAATTCATGATGCTTGCGATCTCCTCGTAACTGAGACCTTCAATTTCGCGCAGCGTAATCGCTGTCCGCAAATCGTCGGGCAGGTCATCCATTGCCTGGTTGACCGTTGCCCCGATTTCCTTCGTCATCAACATGCTCTCTGGCGTATTGATGTCGCGCAACTGCTCGCCATCCTCGAAGTTTTCAGCTTCTTCGGAATCGTATTCCGTGGTCGTGGGCGCTCGCCGGCCCATGGCCACCAAGTAATTCTTGGCGGTATTGATGCCTATGCGATACAGCCAGGTGTAGAAAGCGCTGTCACCGCGAAACGCGGGTAACGCGCGATAAGCCTTGATGAAGGCTTCTTGCGCAACGTCTTCCACTTCCGCAGGGTCCCGGACGAATCGGGACAGCAACCGTCCGAGTTTGCGCTGGTACTTCGTCACGAGCAGATCAAACGCATGTTTGTCGCCCGCCTGCGCGCGCTCGACCAATCGCTGGTCTATGTCCCGGTCGCTCATTCTGCCGCCATCCCTGCGGGCCTATAGCCTCTATTTTTATTCGAGTCTCTAGCCGGCGAGGGCGAGTATACCGGAGCCCCTGGACGCTTTAGCCACGACCTTGCACCTAGAGACAAAGGCTTCATGGCTAAGTTCATTTACCTTTTAGCGCTTCGTCGCTCGGATGCCAACGAAGCCACACTCTGAGTTTTCTGAAGGCCGGCGGATCCAACGCATCGGCAGATATAAAGAATTGTCGAATACGCCCGGAACCCGACCGCACACGCAATAAAGCCCAATACGGACCCGGTGCGGCGCCGCCCTCGTATGCAAGTTTTTGCACAGCGTGGTCTGTCGTTGCAAGACTCAATCCGTCGGCGCGCCATTCAATACGACGCAGGGCTTTGTGCCGAATGCTGTTCCAGTGTGCCCAACCGGATAAAACCAGCCCGGCGCTGGTCAGGAGCGCCGCCGGCCAGGGTAGGGAAATCCAGACACAGAAAAGCGCAATCGAATGCACCAGCAAAACGGCCGCGCTAAGCGCGGCCGAAACTTTGCAATCCAATTTCAGTATGGGGCTCACACCCTCGAGAATATCAGCGTACCGTTCGTGCCGCCGAAGCCGAAGGAATTAGACAAGGCAGCGCGAATCGGCATGTCCCGAGCATGCAAGGGTACGTAGTCCAAATCGCAGGCCGGATCGATATTGACCAGATTGGCCGTGGGTGGCGCGATTTGTTCGTGCACCGCAAGAATGGAAAATACCGCCTCGATCCCGCCGGCAGCACCGAGCAAATGGCCGGTCATCGATTTGGTCGAACTCATGGCCAGTTTCTTCGCGTGGTCACCAAAACAGCGTTTGACAGCCATGGTTTCGGCTACATCGCCCAGCGGCGTCGAGGTGCCGTGAGCATTGATGTAATCGATCTGGTCCGGATTCATGCGCGCATTGCGCAATGCGTTCGTCATACAACGGGCAGCGCCATCGCCATCCTCACAAGGTGCCGTCATGTGGAAGGCATCTGCGCTCATGCCGTAACCAGCCAGTTCCGCGTAAATTTTGGCGCCGCGACGTTTGGCGTGCTCGTACTCTTCGAGCACCACCACACCGGCCCCCTCCCCCAACACAAAACCATCACGATCTTTGTCCCATGGACGGCTGGCGGTGGCCGGATCATCGTTGCGCGTCGACAACGCGCGCATCGCGGCAAAACCGCCCACGCCTAGGGGGCTGACAGTGGCTTCAGCCCCACCGGCGACCATCACGTCGGCATCGCCATATTCAATCAAGCGACCGGCTTCGCCGATGCAATGATTGGACGTCGTGCAAGCGGTAACGACCGCAAGATTCGGCCCCCTAAGGCCGTACATGATGGACATATGTCCGGCGATCATGTTGATGATGCTGCCGGGCACGAAAAACGGCGAAATCTTGCGCGGACCGCCATTGCGTAGATCGTTGCCCGTCTCCTCGATCAGGGGCAGACCGCCGATGCCTGAGCCGATGACGCAACCGATACGTTCGGAGTTGTCGGCATTGACCTCAATGCCGCAATCTTTAAATGCCTGGATTGAAGCGGCCAAACCATAGTGAATAAAGGTATCCATCCGCCGCGCTTCTTTCGGGGCGATGTAGGCCGCGACATCGAAACCCTTCACTTCACCGGCGATCTGGCTGGCGTAGGGAGTAGGATCGAAACGGCTGATACGTGTAATGCCGGACTGAGCGGCACGAATATTCTTCCAGGCATCGGCCACCGTATTTCCTACGGGGCTGATAATGCCTAGACCAGTTATTACAACGCGACGACGCGACGACACGGAGACTCCGGCAGTCTAAGGAAACTTGCACTGGATCTGCGAGTTTCGGGATTGGCAATCATAGGAGGCAAGGCCTCTAAACGCAGTGGGGCGCGCCGCCGGGCGGCGACGCGGGTTCCCTTGGATGAAAGCGTTAGGCTTTCTTACCGTGCGCGTTGATGAAATCAACGGCTTGTTGCACGGTGGTGATTTTTTCGGCTTCCTCGTCCGGGATTTCAGTTTCGAATTCCTCTTCGAGCGCCATCACCAACTCGACCGTGTCGAGCGAATCCGCGCCCAGATCGTCCACGAACGAGGATTCGTTTTTGATTTCGGCCTCGTTCACGCCCAGTTGCTCGGCGACGATCTTTTTGACGCGTGGTTCGACATTTTCCATGGGGACTCCTTCCCTCTCTCTGATGTTCTAGGGTAATTCAAGCGGGGCGGATTGTAGCAGAACTACCTCTGCCCGCCCGCTAATGCGCACCATGCGCAAATCAATTCATGTACATGCCGCCATTGACATGCAAAGTCGTGCCAGTTACATAAGCGGCACCCGGCGAAGCCAGGAAAACCACCGCCGCAGCAATATCTTCCGGGCGTCCAAGACGACCCAAAGGAATTTGGGTAAGCAAAGCGTCGCGCTGCGCCTCGGGCAGCGCGCGCGTCATGTCCGTATCGATAAAGCCGGGTGCGATGCAATTCACGGTAATACCGCGGCTGCCGATCTCGCGCGCGAGAGACCGCGTCAAGCCTGCAATACCCGCCTTGGCAGCTGAATAATTCACTTGGCCTGCATTGCCGCTGGCGCCCACTACGGACGTGATATTGATCATCCTGCCGGCACGGGCTTTCATCATGCCACGCAGCACCCCGCGGCAGAACCGGAAAACCGATCTAAGGTTTGTATCGATCACCGCGTCCCATTCCGCGTCCTTCATCCGCATCAGCAGATTGTCCTGCGTAA
>DATEEW010000236.1:0-4273 GCA_035280965.1 Burkholderiales bacterium | reverse complement strand
TTGCAGTCCATCGGTGACGCCGTGATTACCACCGACACCCAAGCTCGGATCACCTATCTGAATCCCGCCGCCGAAAAAATGACCGGCTGGTGCAACGGGGAGGCCGTAGGTCGTTCAACGAGCGAAGTGTTCCGCATCGTTATGGGCAACACCGACGAGCCCGCGCCTTGTCCGGTCGAAAACGTATTGGTCAGCGGCTGCGCATCGGGTCTGCCCCAAAGCGCGGAATTGGTCCGGCGGGACGCCAGTCGTATCGCCATCGAGGATTCCGCCGCGCCGATCCATCATAGCAACGGCGATATCGCCGGCGTCGTCATCGTCTTTCACGATGTGACCGAAGCGCGCGAGATGTCGCGCAACATCAGCTATCAAGCCACACACGACGCTCTGACGGATCTGTACAACCGCCGCGCCTTCGAACGCTATCTCGCCGACGCATTGTATAAAGCAGACGCGAACAATCCGATAGGCCTGCTTTTTCTCGATCTGGACCAGTTCAAAATCGTCAACGATACCTGCGGCCATTTCGCAGGCGACGAATTATTGAAGCAGATCGCGCATACATTGAAAAAATGCTTGCGCGCGGACGACGTCTTCGCGCGATTGGGCGGCGACGAGTTCGCGGTCATTCTGGAGCAGTGTCCCCCGCAAAACGCCTTGCAGATCGCAGAAGCTTTGCGTCAAGACATTTGCGACTTCCAGTTCGCCTGGGATGACAAAGCCTTTTCAGTGGGCGTCAGTATCGGCTTGGTGCAGAGCGACGGCCAGCACACGCTGTCCGATTTGCTCAAAGCCGCGGACAGCGCCTGCTACATGGCGAAGGAAAAGGGGCGCAACCGCGTCCACGTCTACGAAGAGACGGACGTGGAGTTGATTCGCCGCAGTGGCGAAATCGGCTGGGTAGCGCGCATCGAAAAAGCCTTGAGCGACAATCGTTTCACGCTGTATGCGCAGCCTATCGAACCAATCTCCTCTTCCGCAGAGACGCGCGAAACACATTACGAAGTGTTGATCCGCATGACGGATGAGGCCGGCAATTCGGTTCCGCCGATGGCCTTCATCCCGGCCGCCGAACGTTATGGCCTGATGCATCGCGTCGACCGCTGGGTAATCGAAAACACCTTCAACTTGATGGAATCGTCGAGTTATGCCGCCGCGCCTTTCGCGGTGGCGATCAATCTCTCCGCGATGAGCATCAACGAAGAAGGGCTGTTGCCGTATCTGCGGGAACAATTCTCCTCGCGAAAAATCAATCCGCACAACGTGATTTTCGAAATTACGGAAACATCCGCCATCGCCAATCTCACGCAGTCGAGCCGCATGATGCGCGAACTCAAGTCAGTGGGTTGTCGCTTCGCG
Source organism: Burkholderiales bacterium (assembly GCA_035280965.1). Classification (GTDB taxonomy): domain Bacteria; phylum Pseudomonadota; class Gammaproteobacteria; order Burkholderiales; family SG8-39; genus DATEEW01. Next base: position 2,914 of record DATEEW010000236.1, on the reverse strand, counting down.
CTTGACGACTTCGGCAGCGGCATGTCTTCGTTCGCGTATCTGAAAAACCTTCCGGTCGATTACATCAAAATCGACGGCAGTTTCGTGAAAGACATGGCGCACGACCCGATCGATCGCGAAATGGTCGCGTCGATCAACAATATGGCGCATGTGATGGATGTGAAGACAGTGGCGGAATTCGTGGAAAGCGAAGACATCCTTCGCCATTTGCGTCGCATCGGCGTCGATTACGCGCAGGGCTTCGCGCTCGGCGTCCCCATTCCCGTCACCGAAATCCACAACCGCCCGCGTCGCGCCGCTTAAGGCGAATTTGCCGTCGAGGCGCGCCGGATTCGATCAAAACGCTGCGCGCGCTTACGCAATCGACCGACCTGTCCGATACCGAGCAGACAAATTCACCTATCATCACCTCCTAAGGCGATTGATAAAGGAATTGAAATGCGAGCGCATTCTTTTTGGACTCTACTCCTCATTTCGATAGGCTCGGCGGCGGCGCAGGCGGAAGAGATTGCGAGCGTCAACACGAATTGGAAGTTATTCGGTTCGGACAAAGTCGTGGTTGAGGTTTACGACGATCCGAAAGTTCAAGGCGTCGCCTGTTATGTCTCGCGCGCGAAGACCGGTGGCCTGAGCGGTGCCGTCGGCGTGGCGGAAGACGTGGTGGAGTCCTCCATCGCCTGCCGCCAAGTCGGCCCGATCCGTTTTACCCAACCGCTAAAAAACAAGGAAGAGGTTTTTTCCGAACGGCTTTCGATTCTGTTCAAGGAATTGCACGTGCTGCGCCTTGTGGACGCCAAGCGAAATACGCTGGTGTATTTCACTTATTCGGATCGCATTATTTCCGGCAGCCCGCAAAATTCGGTGACTGCAGTGCCGGTGGGTACCACCATCCCGGTGAAATAAGTTAGCGCTCGTCCGTCAGCGTCGCGCCGCAATCCTGGCAAAAAGCCGCGGTCGGCAAGTGCCCGATGGTGCCGCAACTCGGACACCGACGCACAATGGCATCCGAGTGGATACGGCGACTCGTCATTTCGGCGGTGACGATGCCGGTAGGCACCGCGAGAATGCCCCACCCCAATAACATGATGAAGCTTGCGATGGCGCGCCCCAGATCGGTTTTCGGTGCGATATCTCCAAATCCAACCGTCGTCATGGTGGTGATGCCCCAGTAGATCGAGGTAGGAATATTCACAAAGCCGTTCTTCGGTCCCTCGACCACATACATGACGGTCCCGAGCAGCACTTGCACCATCGCCACAAAAGAAAGAAAGACCATGATCTTGCGGCGGCTGGCGTAGAGCGCTGCGCCCAGTTGACTGTACTCGCTGATATAGGCTGTGAGTTTAAGAATCCGAAAGGCGCGCAACATGCGCAGAACGCGAATATCGATCAGCGCGTGCAGCTCCGGAAAAAAGAAAGACAGATAAGTCGGCAATACCGACACCAAATCCACGATGCCGAAAAAACTACGCGCATAACGCAGCGGGTGCTCGACCGACCACAGGCGCGCGATGTATTCAGCCGTGAACAACAGGGTGAAAAACCATTCCAAGACAATGAACGCAGTGCGATGTTCGCGCTCCATGTGATTCACACTGTCGAGTACGACGACCAGCACGCTGACCATAATCATGATCAGCAACATCACATCGAACAGACGTCCCGCACGAGTGTCGGACTCGAAAATGATGTCGAAGGTGAGTTGACGCCGACCCGGCGTCGGAGGACGGCCCAGGCCCACGTTTTCGTCTGAAACGGAGGGAGTCAATTTGCCCATGATCGCTACGCCTTATATATGCTGAAGCTGTTTTTCTACCGCGATGTCCAACGAATATTACACGCACCCCGGCGCCCGCGTCCTCACATACAATCGCCTCCATTCGAGCAACGTCCTCGATCAAATAACCTGTCGTCTAGAGTCCGCGCGGGGAGAAGCATGAAAAATTCTTTTGTCCTCTTTTGTTGTGCTGCGTTTCTGCTTGCGGGCTGCGGCGAGGATGAGCCATCGACGCCCATGCGGGAACGCGCAATCTGGGGCATCTCTTACGCCAGCGCCTTCGGCTTCGCCGAAGAAGAGATCGGCCCTCCGCGAGAAGACAGCGAATTCGAACGGCTCGTGCAAACGCTCAAAATCGCCACCGCGCGCCTGACGCGGGAAGAATCCAAAGGCTATCTCGTCATTTATCAGGGGGATTACTGGAATAACCACTCACTCGAAGAAATCGGTCTAGGAGTAGTCGAGCGCAATGCGCGACTCTACGGCGGCGAGGTTAAAGAAAAAAAATGCGCACCCGCGTCCGTTACGGGCAATCCCGCCGTGCGCTGCTCCTGGGAAATCGCCACGCCGCAGTTGCTGGTGAGCGGCGAATCGCTGGCCTTCGCCGAAGCGAAGTCCAAAAATCTGCTGTGGATGGACTTCCACATCTATAAGAAAACAAATAACAGTGTCGAGAATATTTCCGCCGACCGTGCCGAAGCAATCCGGATTCTCGATAGCGTAAGTGTGTTCCCCGGTGCCAGTCTAGGCGAGGGCCTCTCGTATTAATTACCCGAGACAGTAGTTACGCGAAATCCGGTCGAATAATTGCATGGGAGGGAGCGACAATCACCGGGAGAACCATGATGCACACCTGTCGCAACAATCGGTTATCGCTGCGCCGTCGTTCCCTAATTGCGCTTTGTGGCGCCTTGGCGCTCGCTTCACCCGCGGCGCAAGCAGCGAAAGTGAAGGTGCAAGGAGAAGGCACAATCTCTTCCAGCGATTTTCCGAGCCAGATTGCAATTGGCGACGAATACTCGTTCGAGTTCATCTACGACGATACAACCCTGGCGACCCTGGCCTTCCATCCTGTCCCCAATGTCCCGGTGTTGGGGAGACTGCGGAATATAACGCCTTCGAAAGTTTCTCTTTTCA
>DATEEW010000235.1:0-3613 GCA_035280965.1 Burkholderiales bacterium | reverse complement strand
CGGGGTCATTGCGACACTTGGCGCCTTAACGCTGGGCCTGTTGGTCGGCATCGTCGCCGCCTATTTCGGCGGAAAAACCGATGCCGCGCTGATGCGCACCGTCGATATACAGCTTTCTTTTCCTTCCATTCTGATTGCGCTCGTTCTGTTGGCGGTGCTGGGACAAGGCGTGGACAAAATCGTGTACGCCTTGATCGCCGCTCAATGGGCTTATTACGCGCGAACAGTGCGCAGCATCGCGCTCAGCGAAAGGCGCAAGGAATACATTGACGCCGCCGTTTGCCAAGGGGTGACGACCCTGCGCATCCTATGGCGCCATTTGCTGCCTAACTGCCTTCCGCCGCTCCTGGTTGTGGCCATGGTGCAAATCGCTGCCGCCATTACGCTCGAGGCGACGCTTTCTTTTCTAGGTTTGGGGCTTCCGATCACCGAACCTTCCCTCGGCCTACTAATTGCGAACGGCTACAACTATTTGTTGTCGGGCAAGTATTGGATCAGCGTTTTCCCCGGCCTCACACTGCTTCTTTTGATTCTGAGCATCAATCTGGTGGGTGATCGACTGCGCGATATGCTCGACCCGCGTTTCGCTCTACGCACGGCTTAAATCAAGCGTTAAGATTCGACTTTATCCAAAGTTTTAGCCATGGCGAGCGAACCGAAATTGCCGATCAAGATTGAGACCTGGGACATGATCCAGCGTCTCATCGCCTTCGATACCACCAGCCGCGAATCGAATCTGGGTTTGATCGAATGGGTGCGCGACTGGCTGAAAGGCTACGGTATTGAATCGCGTCTGACTTACGACGCGGAAAAGCGCAAAGCCAATCTGTTCGCGACGATTGCAAAGGGCGATCGGCCCGGCATCGTCTTGTCCGGTCATACCGATGTCGTACCGACCGACGGACAGCCTTGGGATACCAATCCCTTTGAAGCCGTCCTCAAGGACGAACGCATTTATGCGCGTGGCAGCGCCGACATGAAAAGCTATATCGCCACGGCGTTGGCGATGACGCCGCGCTTCCTCGATGCGGATCTGAAAGCGCCGATTCATTTCGCGCTTTCTTACGACGAGGAAGTGGGCTGTATTGGCGTACGAGGTTTATTGGAAGACTTGGCGCGTCACGACATCAAGCCCGCTGGCTGTGTCGTCGGCGAACCGACGAGCATGCAACCGGTGATCGCGCATAAAGGCATGCGCACCTTCAAATGCAAAGTGGCCGGCAAAGAAATGCATTCCTCGCTCGCGCCGCATGGGGTCAATGCCATCGAATACGCGGCGAAGCTAATTGTGCACGTGCGCGCGATGGCGGATCGGATGCGTGACCACGAGACACGCGATCTGACCTATGACGTTCCCTTCACAACTTTGCAAACCGGTTTGATCAAGGGCGGAACGGCGCCGAATATCGTGCCGCGCGAGTGCGAATTTCATTTCGAGGTCCGCTATTTGCCCGGCGCGAATCCGGATGAACTGGAAAAAGAAATCCGCAATTACGCCCGCGAGGTTTTGGAGCCGGAAATGAAGAAGATCGACCCCGAGGTCGGCATTCATATCGACACCAAATCCTCGATCCCCGGACTCGATACCAAAGAAGCCGAATCGATTGCCGCCTTGGCGCAATCGCTCGCCCGCGTGCCGAAAAACAAAAAAGTCGCTTATGCGACCGAGGCAGGACTGTTCCAGCGTGCGGGCATTCCCTCGATTATTTGCGGCCCCGGGTCCATCGAGCAAGCGCACAAGCCGAATGAATACATTGCGCTCGAACAAATCGCGCTTTGCGAGTCGTTCATGGAACGACTCATCGAGGAAATGAGCCGCTGATCAGGCGGCGATGCTGCGCCGGAGCGTGTTGCCCGGCAACAGTTCGACCATCGCGCTAAGGAGTTCCTTCTCCTGTATGGGTTTATGCAGGATGGGAATACCGCTCGCTTGCATGTCGCGGATTCGCTCCGGCGCGGTATCGCCGGTAATGAGGATCGCGGGAATGTCCTTGTTGAATTCCTCGCGGATGGCATCGATGACCTCTATGCCGGTCTCGCCGGCACGAAGACGGTGGTCGCAAATAATCAGATCGGGCACGCGCCGGCTATGCGACAACTGACTTATTGCCTCATCGCCCGATGCGGCAGTGAATACGAAGCTGCCATTTCGTTCGAGTACGGCCCGGGACGCATTCAATATCATGCGCTCGTCATCGACGATGACGATAAAGGCACCGACCAGCTTGTCGAAACCCGAAGCGGGACGCGCCTCTCTCAGCGCAGTTGTCGATCTCGGGGTCGCTTGAGGCAATTCGAATGAGAAAACCGATCCGCGACCAGGTTGCGATTTTACCGATACGTCGCTGCCCAATAACTTGGCCAACCGTTTCACGATCGCAAGTCCCAGACCGAGACCTTGTTTGCGATCGCGCTCTTCATTGGATACTTGATAAAACTCCTCAAAGATAAGCGCCTGCTTATTCGCACTGATGCCCATACCCGTGTCGTACACGGCCACTTGCAAACGATCGCCACGGCGTCGGCATCCGATCAATATTCTTCCGCGATCGGTATATCGCACGGCATTCGAAACGAAATTACCGAGGATGCGCTCGACCAAGGCCGGGTCGCTCCGCACGTAGGCGGAACAGGGCATTACCTTGAGTACCAAACGTCGTTCTTGCGCCGTGGGGGTGTAAGACAGCCGCACGCGTTCCATGACGGAAGCAATGGGGAATACGACACTCTCCGGCTGCACCGCGCCCGCATCGAGACTCGAAACATCAAGCAAGGCGCGAAACATATCGTCCATCGCGTCAGCGCATTCCATCGCATTGGTGAGAAGCGGTTTTGCAGATCCCGGAATCTCCGCGCTACTAAGCGCGCCAAGGTACAGATTCAGCGCATGCATGGGCTGCCGCAAATCGTGACTGGCCGACGCAAGAAAACGAGACTTGCTGAGGTTCGCAAGTTCGGCCTCCTCCTTTTGCGCAGTGAGTTCACTGACCAACTGCAGATTTTCAAAGCGCAATTTGAGGTTTCGGCGAAAGACAAGGTTGAAGCTGCGCCCGAAGTAAAGTGTCAGCGCGGTCAGAATAATCTGCCCGCCCGCCAGCCCCCAATGCAGCAGGCTACCTTGCAGCAACAAGGTGATGGTCAGGGGGACCATCAAGGGAATCACCGTTGCGACCAACAATGGGTAGTGCGGACCGTAACAAAACATGGAACTGGCGCACATCGCGAACACGATGTAGAGATAGGTGATTTGCTGGCTGAGTGGTTGATCGGGGATCAGAATGAAAGCGCCGCAGCCCAGAACGCTGTTTGTTACCAGCATGCGGGCTGGAATGCCTCGGAGCCATTCTCGCGCGTTGGATGCATCGATGACTCGAGGACGATAGAGCGACACATGCAACCAACACACGGCAGCGCTAAATAGGCCGGCCCATATCTGCAACGAGGTCGCGTGGGTGACGTCCCGAAACACGATGACGATGATCCAGGCGGCCATCACGCACGCCGGCCCGCTCAGCACAAGATTGCGGCGTACATAAAGTGCCTGCTCCGCAGCGATGGCGGCATTGGTGTCCACGCGCTCTCTCCTACTCAGTCGACTTGAAGCGACGCCATA
>DATEEW010000234.1:0-3483 GCA_035280965.1 Burkholderiales bacterium | reverse complement strand
GGATGCAACGCGGACTTCGCTGCCACGACGGACACCGAGTTGTTTTGCATCTTCAGGATGCATGTAAACCAGGGCGTTCGGGAACGCGCGATAGAGCTCCGGAACGCGTCGTGTCATCGAGCCTGAATGCCAATGCTCGAGTACGCGCCCCGTCGACAGCCAGTAGGGATATTCCTTGTCGGGCGCTTCGGCGGCCGGTTCGTAGGGCAAGGCGAAGATGTTCGCCTTGCCGTCGGCGTTGCCATAAAACTGGAATCCCGTGCCCGCCTTCACGTAGGGGTCGCTCCCTTCGCGATAGCGCCATTTTGTTTCTTTGCCGTTGACCACGGGCCAGCGCAAGCCGTGCGTCTCGTGATACATGTCGAATGGCGCCAGATCGTGTCCATGCCCACGACCGAAAGTCGCGTATTCCTCGAACAGTCCTTTCTGAATATAAAAACCAAAATGCCGGGCTTCCTGGTTGTTGTACGCATCATCGACTTGAGCAAGCGGGAACTGGTCGACCTTGCCGTTGCGGAAGAGCACGTCGTACATGGTCTTGCCGCGGTACTCCGGTTTCTTGGCGAGCAACTCCTCGGGCCACACTTCTTCCATTTTGAAGCGTTTGCTGAATTCCACGAGCTGCCACAAGTCGGAACGCGATTCGCCTGGGGCGTCCACTAGCTGATGCCAGAACTGCGTGCGCCGCTCGGCATTGCCATACGCGCCTTCCTTTTCCACCCACATCGCGGTGGGCAACACCAGATCGGCGGCCAGCGTGGTGGCGGTGGGATAGGCGTCGGAGACCACGATGAAATTTTTCGGATTGCGATAGCCCGGCAGACCTTCTTCCATCATGTTCGGCCCGGCCTGCATGTTGTTATTTACCTGCACCCAATAGGCGTTGATCTTGCCGTCTTTGAGGTGGCGGTTTTGCAGCACCGCGTGCGCGCCGGGTTTCGCCGGAATTGTTCCGGGCGGCAGTTGCCAGATCCCTTCAGTTTTTTCGCGATGCTTGGGATTGGCCACGACCATATCCGCAGGCAGGCGATGCGAGAAAGTACCCACCTCGCGGGCCGTGCCACAGGCCGAAGGTTGTCCGGTCAGCGAGAAGGGGCTGTTGCCCGGAGTGGCGATTTTTCCGGTGAGCAGATGCAGGTTGTAAACGAGGTTGTTGCACCATACGCCGCGCACATGCTGATTGAAGCCCATGGTCCAGAAAGACACGACTTTGATTTTTGGATCGGCATAGAGTTCGGCAAGTTTCTGTAGCTTGTCTTTCGACACGCCGGAAAGTTTGGAAACATAATCCGCGTCGTATTTCGACACATAACGCGCAAAGTCCTCGAAGCTGATCACTTCGCTGTCATTGGCCTTCCCTGCATTCGCCGCTGCTTTCTGCAATGGATGCTCCGGCCGGAGGCCATAGCCGATGTCTTCCACGCCGTGCTTGAAGTTCACATGCTTGGAAACGAAATCCTTGTTGACCCTATTGGTCTTGATGATGTGATTGGCGATGTAATTCAGAATCGCCAGGTCCGTCTGCGGCGTGAAGACGATGGGCAGATCGGCCATGTCGAAGGAACGATGTTCGAAGACCGAAAGCACTGCGACCTGGGTCTTGGGTGCCGACAGACGGCGGTCGGTGACGCGTGTCCACAGGATGGGGTGCATTTCCGCCATGTTCGAGCCCCACAATACGAAGGCGTCCGCTTCCTCGATATCGTCGTAGCAGCCCATCGGCTCGTCCATGCCGAAGGTGCGCATGAAGCCCGCAACGGCAGAGGCCATGCAATGGCGCGCGTTGGGGTCGATATTGTTAGAACGAAAGCCCGCTTTCATCAGTTTGGCGGCGGCGTAACCCTCCCAGATGGTCCACTGGCCGGAACCGAACATGCCGATTCCTTCGGGACCCTTCTCCTTCAAGGTTTTTTTGAACTGCTCGGCCATGACATCGAAGGCCTTGTCCCAGGACACCGGGGTGAAGTCGCCGTTCTTGTCGTACTTTCCGTTTTTCATGCGCAGCAGCGGCGTCATCAGCCGATCCTCGCCGTACATGATCTTGGAAAGAAAGTAGCCTTTGACGCAGTTGATGCCGCGGTTGACTTCGGATTTGGTGTCGCCGTGGGTGGCGACCACGCGGTTGTCTTTTACCGCGACGGTGACGCCGCAGCCTACGCCGCAGAATCTACAGGGTGCCTTGGACCATTTCAGACCGGTCAGCGATGCGTCGGCGACTAGGTTCTGTGACATCACTTCGAAAGGAAGGGCCGTTCCGGCAACGGCTGTGGCCATGGCGGACTGTTTCAAAAAGTCCCGGCGTTGCTCGTCCATAAAAATCTCCTCGGTATTGCGTTTTTATAGGTGTGCGTTGCGGCGAACACGATCGTTTAAACACGATCGATTAAACACGAGCGTTTAACCCACAGGCGGGCCGGCGATGACCTGATACATCCAGACGATGAAACCGAAGCCGCCGACGACGGCAATGGCGAGGAGGGGAACGACGATGCCCGTTACAACCAGGAGCGTGCCGAGTTCCTGCGCAGCGGTGGGTTGCTCGGAGGTGCGAACCATGTGATCTCCAGAAGTGTCTCTGCGGTTCTACCGCGGATCTGCGGAGGCGGATTGCGGTGTCTTGGAACCTTAAGCATAGATGCTTATTTGCGCCATTGCCCCAAAGGGCAATGGCATTAACCGCAGTATCGAGAAACTCAATAGGCTTGCAAACCCTGCCAGCCCTTGCCCTTGAGGCAGCCAATCATGGCGTACGTCACTTCCAGGGAGTCGGGCTGGGGCCGATGAGCGGGGCCCAGGGTGGTGACGCAATTTTCGGTGTCGCTTTTGAGGCCTTCCGGACTGCCGCCCATCTTCCACCAGGAACTCACCGCATAGCGCTTGAGCGGGTCGGGCGGGGTTTGCGGCAACTTCGGCTCTGCGGATTTGGAAGTGTTGGACGCGGTGTTGCGTGCGGTGTTGGGTGCGGCTTTGGTCGCGCTCGCGGGTGCGCCACCGCTGTTGTTGTCCGATGCCTCCAAGGTCATGAGCGGCGAATTCACATCCACATTGCGAACGGTCCAGCCTTCTTTGTTCATGCAACTCACGAACCCTTCGTTGCTGGCCTGCGCGCGGCATTTTTGTTCGGAAGCCACATAGGCATCCGTACCGGCGCCTTGTTTGAAAGAGATCTGCGCGCCGCATGCGGTCAATAAGAAAATGCAGACAACCGACAGGGTAAAAGAACCTGATCGCATAGGATGAACTCCGAAGGAATCGTATTCGAGGGTGCCACAGTAGCTTGTATCCCCGTATACGCAATACGACGTATTCAAAAAAGCCGGTAAGCAAGGCCGGCGAGTCCACTGCATAGAATGACCGGAATCATTCCCGTCTTGAAGCGAATCAGTGCGATGAAGGCCGCGATGCCGATCAGCACGGAGAACCATTCGAAATGCGCGTCGAAACCCGCAGGCCACAGCACGTGATAGGCAAAGAACATCGCGA
>DATEEW010000233.1:0-6240 GCA_035280965.1 Burkholderiales bacterium | reverse complement strand
AGCCCGATATATTTGACCCGAATCACGCGTTTGGCGATGGCATAAGACAGCGGCGCAACGCGGTAGGCGACGATCATCGGGCAGCGCAACAAGGCCGCCTCAAGCGTGACCGTTCCGCTGGTCGCAATCGCAATATCGCTGGCAGACAGCGCATCGTGGGCATGGCCGAACAGCAGTTTGAAAGGCAGATCGTTCGCGCCGAGTCGATACAATTTTTCTTCGAAGCGGTCACGGGTTTGGCGAGTGACGAAAGGGGCAAGGAATACCGCTTTGGGCAACTTGCGGTGAATGAGTTTGGCCGTTTCGATCAAAGGCTCGGCCATCTGCTCCACTTCGCTTTGACGGCTGCCGGGCAAGAGCGTAATGATCGGCGCATCCGTCTTTAGGCGCAAATAGTCGGCCATCGCAACGCGGTCGATAGTCTCCGGTATTTCGTCAGCCAGCGGATGACCGATAAACGTTACCGGCACCCCCGCTTCGCGGTAGATCGCTTCCTCGAACGGCAATAACACCAACATATGCGACACCGCCGCGCGAATCGTTTTTATGCGGCCGCGCCGCCAAGCCCACACCGTGGGACTCACCACATGCGCAGTCTTGATTCCGTGCCCTCTGAGACGCTTTTCGATTCCGAGATTGAAATCCGGCGCGTCGACGCCGATATAAAGATGCGGCTTTTCCGCCACGATTTGTCGAATCAGGTTCGATCGCATGGAGAAGAGTTCGGGCAAATGCTTGACGACTTCAACCAGCCCTCGAACGGCCAGGCGTTCCTGATCGAACCAGGATTGGAAACCAGCCGCCTGCATTTTGGGTCCGCCGATACCGAAGAAGCGTGCTTGAGGATAACGTTTACGCAAACCTTCGATAAGCCGGCTACCAAGGAGATCGCCCGAGGGTTCCCCAGCCACCATGGCGATACGTGGCGAGGTGTCGTCGTTCTTCAACATGCGCTTAACGGACGATGCCGCGTTTTGCGTTGCGCAGAAATTCGGTCAAGACTTGTACTTCCGGCACATGAGCGTATTCGACGCTTAAGGTTTCGATTGCTTCCGCTAAGCCAAGCCCGCTGCGATAGAGCGACTTATAGGCTCGGCGAAGCGCGGTGATCGCTTCTTCGCTGAAGCCGCGGCGTTTCAAACCTTCACTGTTGATGCCGTGTGGTGCGGCAGGGTTGCCTGCCACCATTACAAAGGGGGGAATGTCCTGCAACAGGATGGTGCCGCCGCCTGTCATGGCATGCGCACCGATTTTGACGAATTGATGCACGCCCGCCATGCCGCCGAGAATTGCCCAGTCACCCACATGCACATGGCCCGCAATCTGCGCGTTGCTCGCGAAAATCGTATTGCTGCCCACATGACAATCGTGCGCGATGTGCACATAACCCATGATCCAGTTGTCATCGCCCAAGCGGGTAACGCCTGCATCCTGCACCGTGCCGCTATTGATGGTGCAATATTCGCGGATGGTGTTGCGATCGCCGATTTCGAGCGCGGTGGGTTCTCCCTTGTATTTTTTGTCCTGCGGCTCGCCGCCTAGGGAACTGAAGGGGAAAATACGATTGTCACGGCCGATGCGCGTATGTCCATCGAGGACCACATGCGGGCCAATCCAGGTGCCTTCGCCAACCTCGACATGTTCGCCGATCACGCAATAGGGCCCTACACTGACGTTATCCCCGAGTTTGGCTCCGGGATGAATGACGGCGGTCGGATGAATCATTGTTTCGTCCGCCCTATTTCGCCGACTCTGACGAATCGCGCATGGTGCACATCATTTTCGCTTCAGTCGCCAGTTTGTCGCCCACCCAGGCTTCTGCGGAAAACTTCCACACCCCTTTGAGGTAGCGATCGACCCGCGCGATAAGCCGCAACTGATCGCCCGGCATTACGGGGCTCTTGAAACGTGCATCGTCGATCCCGAGAAAATATACGACCGACCCTTTGCCCGGCACTCGTCCGCCGGTCTTGAAAGCGAGGATGGCCGCTGCTTGAGCCATCGCTTCAATTACCAACACGCCGGGCATGATCGGGTGATCGGGAAAATGGCCGGGAAAAAATGGCTCGTTAATCGAAACATTTTTCAACGCGACAATTTCTTTGCCCGGAACGATCTCAAGAACTCGATCCACCAGCAGAAAAGGATAGCGGTGGGGGAGATATTCCAGAATCTCCTTGATCTCCATGATATTCATTCTTCTTGCTCCGTTCCGCCGCGGGTTAACTGCCGCAAACGTTGATTCATGCGGTCGAGGCCGCGTAAATGCGCCACCGTGCGACGCCATTCTTTGATCGGCGTCGCCGGGATGACGCTGCCGTACATACCCGGCTCTTCGATAGACCGCGTGACCCAGGTGCCGCCGGAAATAATGACCCGATCGCCAATTTCCAGATGGCCGCCGATCATCGCTGCGCCGCCGATCATGCAATGCTTGCCGATTGTCGTGCTGCCAGCGATACCTGTGCAACCGGCTACCGCGCTATGCGCCCCAATGCGTACGTTATGGCCGATTTGAATTTGATTGTCGAGTTTCACGCCCTCTTCGATCACGGTATCGTCGAGCGCCCCCCGATCGATGGTGGTATTGGCGCCGATTTCGACATCGTTACCGACGATCACGCGGCCGATTTGTGGGATTTTGACCCAGCGGCCTTGGTATGGCGCAAACCCGAATCCGTCCGCCCCCAGCACCGCGCCCGAATGCACGATAACCCGTTCACCTACCATGCAACCGGTATATAAGGTCACCCGCGCATGCAAGCGACTGTCTTTGCCGATGCGACTCCCTGCGCCGATCATGCAACCCGGGCCGATCGCCACTCCGCTTTCGATGTTTACGTCAGCCTCGATAACGCAATTCGCGCCAATCTGCGCGCCGGCATCTATTTGCGCATTGGCCGCAATCAACGCGGTCGGGTGAATACCGGGCTCGACTTGCTCCGACGGATTGAGCAACAACGAAACTTTCGCGAAATATAAGTAAGGATCGTCACAGACGATGCGAGGCCTCTGCGTGGCTTCGCGGTCGGCTTGCGCGACAATTACCGCGCCCGCTTGCGTGGCACGAAGGTCATCGCGGTATTTGCCGGAATTGAAAAAGCTGATGTGCTGGGAACCCGCGTTTTTAAGCGTTCCGACTTGCGCAACAGTCGTTTGAGGGTCGCCGATCAATTCGCCGCCTAGACGCGCAACGATGTCTCCCAGTCGGAGCGTAACCCGCATCGGACTTTGCTCTTACTTGCCGCCACTCTGCTTGGAATCGTCCATCGCACGCACGACTTTTTCAGTGATGTCGATACGGGAATTAGCGTAGACCGCTTCCTGCAGAATGATGTCGAACTTCTCGCTTTCGGCAATCTGGCGCACCACTTTATTGGCGCGCTCCAGCACCTGGCTCAACTCCTCGTTGCGACGCTGATTGATGTCCTCTCGCGCCTCGCGTTGCTTGCGCTGGAAGTCGCGCGTAATTTCGCGTAATTCGGCTTCACGCCGATTGCGCTCGCTATCGGATAAAGTCAGCCCATCCTTATCCGATTTTTCCTGCAGGCGCTTGATTTGCTCAGCGAGCTTGGACATTTCCTGCTCGCGTTTGCTCACCTCCGCTTCGATGCGTTTCTGTGCACGTTGAGCGGGAGCGGATTCCTTCAAGATACGGTCCAGGTTCACCACGCCGATTTTAAGGTCCGCTTGCGCCCACGCGCTCGATACGCAGAACAGGAGCGGCAGCCAGAAGAATCTAAGGAAGGAGCAACGCATAACTATCCCACATGGATCAGAAAGATTGCCCGAACTGGAATTGGAAGCGCTCGATATCGTCATCGCTTTGAGTGTTGAGCGGCATGGCGATAATGAGCTTCAGCGGGCCGAAAGGCGAATTCCAGTGCACGAAAGCCCCCGTAGAATAGCGCATATCCAGATCGCTCAAAGTTTCGCCATCTTCGTCGTTCCAAACCTGGCCGGCATCAAAGAACAGGCCAAGGCGTGCCGAGCGGTCCAGGCCCATGCCTGGCATCGGGAACATCAATTCGGCGTTGCCCACGAATTTACGCGAGGCGCCCACGACATCGTCGTCGTCGTCGCGCGGTCCCAAGGAGCTTTGCTTATAGCCACGAATCGAAGAGGCGCCGCCCGCATAAAAAGATTTGAAGAACGGTAAGGTGCTGTCGCCGTAATCGCCCGCATACCCCAGTTCGCCGCCTAACATGAAGGTTACGTCACGGCTTACCGGGTAAAACCAATTAAGCGTATAGCTCGCCTTGTAATACTTCAAGTCCATGCCCGGCAAGCCACCCTCAAGGAAAATGCGCTGATACGTGCCGGCGGTGGTCCAAATCGCACTGTCGCGACGATCCCGCAGCCAGCTCGCCGTTGCAATCAAAGCGGTGGGCTCGTCAGTGCCTATGTCTTCAACGAAATCAATGAATCGATCTGGGCTCTCGTCGAATAGCTCGATTTCGGTCTTTTCAAAGGCGAGACCTAAATTGATTCGATCCGTTTCACTGATCGGCAACCCCGAACGGACACCCGCACCATAAGTTTCGGTCGCATATCGGCCGATGTCCAGTTCGTCGGCCTCGAAACGGCGATTATAAATATCAAAACCAGCGCTGACACCGTCAATGGTGAAATAGGGGTCGGTGTAGGACATACCGATATTGCGGTTGACCTTACTCGTATTTGTATTGATACCGAGCGCCTTGCCGGTGCCGAACACATTCGTCTGCTGCACCGAACCCGCAAGCACTAAACCTTCAGAACTCGACAGACCGGCGCCGAACATCAATTGCCCGGTCGGTTTTTCTTTGACTTTATAAGTGACGTCCACCTGATCGGTTGTGCCCGTCACCGGTTCGGTATCCAGATTCACTTCTTCGAAGTAACCCAGCTTATCGACCCGCCGCTTCGACGTTTGCAGCTTTTCGTTGTCGTAATAGGCGCCTTCAAGTTGACGCATTTCGCGGCGGATAACTTCGTCGCGCGTACGATTGTTGCCTACCACGTTGAGCCGACGCACATAGACGCGGCGGCCCGGATCCACCATGATGGTGAATCCCACCGTACGTTTTTCCTTGTCGATTTCCGGCACCGCATTGGCGTTGGCAAAGGCATAACCTTCGTTACCCAAACGATCTGTAATCGCTTTACTGGAGTCCGCCACTTTTTGACGCGAGAAAGGCTCGCCAGGCTTGATTTGCACCAGCTTCATCAACTCCGCTTCCGATAGAAGCAAGTCCCCGCCCAACTTGACACTGCTGACAATGTACTTTTCGCCTTCGGCGATATTGATGGTGATATAGATGTCGCGTTTGTCCGGTGTAATCGACACCTGCGTCGAATCAATGTTGAAATCCAGATAGCCACGATTCAGGTAGAAGGAACGAAGCGATTCCAAGTCGGCGGACAGCTTCTGTCGCGAGTATTGGTCGTTCTTCGTATACCAGGTGAAAACGCCCGGCGTGCGCAAAGCGAAGAGGTCCAACAGATCTTTTTCGCTGTAAGCCCGATTGCCGACGATATTGATGCTTTTGATTTTTGCGGTGTCGCCTTCACTCACCGCAAAGTTGATGGCAACACGATTGCGATCCAGCGGCGTGACGGTGGTTTCAATATCCACCCCATAGAGCCCGCGCGTCAGGTATTGCCGCTTGATTTCCTGCTCGGCCTGCTCGATCAGCGCCTTGTCGAAAATACGCCCTTCGCCGATGTCTTTATCGCGCAGCCCCTTTTTCACATCTTCAGCGGGAAATTCCTTCATGCCGCTAAATTCGATTTGCGCAATGGCAGGACGTTCTTCGACGATGACCACCAATATATTGCCTTCGGCTTCGACACGCACGTCCTTGAACAATCCCGTGGCGAACAATGCACGAATCGTCTCGGCGGCCTTCTCCTCCGTCATGCGTTCGCCCACACGCACGGGTAGATAACCGAATACCGTGCCGGCTTCAATACGCTGAATGCCGTCGACGCGGATATCTTTGACAACGAAGGGTTCAAGCGCAAACGCTGCGCGCGCCAAGAGGGCGCCGACGAGCGCCGCAAGTATTCTTTTTTTCATCTTAAGGCGGTGTCCCTCATCACCGGATGCCAAGCAAGCTGCACGAAGCCGCAATCTCGAAAGATGCGCGCCGCTTACTTGGTTTCAGCCGAGCAGACGGTTTATATCGTTATAAAAAGCAAAGACCATCAGCGCCAACAGCACTGCGAGGCCGGCCCGTTGACCGAATTCCATAATGC
>DATEEW010000232.1:0-12688 GCA_035280965.1 Burkholderiales bacterium | reverse complement strand
AGGCAGTAAGCCGATTTGTGCGTGCTGCAAATATCCCGGCAGCGAGCGATAAGGCCGTGGTCCGAGCAAATGCACATTCGGCAATGAGCCGAGGACCTCGCTGGCGTTCGGTGTTGCCGGTCCAATCAACACGATTTGCAGAGGCAATTGAGCAAGGGCGCGCATTTGTTCGAAATCGAAACGATCATCCAGCGCGCCTGCGTATACGGCGCGCGGCCCCGGGATATGCGCATATTCGGGTGGTGGCGCGGCGGGCGTATTGAAAAGCTCGAACTCCACTCCGTTTTCGATCAGGAGCGTAGGCGTAGCCGGCGAGAGTTGATGCAAATGCGATAACACCGGTTCCGAAGTACCTACCAAAAGCGCCGCTTTGCGGGCGAGTCGCTTTTCCGCAAGGCCGACCGCAGCGCTGCCCGTCATCTCTTCGTAAAGATCGGTGGCTCGATAGACCAGCATTTTGGGGACAAGCAGATTTTCGATTCCCGCGAGTTGCGGTTGATCGATGATCAGTGCGTCGACGGGCCACATGTTGCGGGCTTTTAATACCCCGGTTATGGAAGGCAGCGTACGGGCGTATAAGTTGTGCGATTCGCTGGCGAAACGTAGTGCGAGCTGCCAAGGCAACGCGCTGAAACCGACGTAATTGACCACTCCCTCATGCTCGGCGCGGCCGCCACTGGCCCACAATCCAAAACGCTGTCGTACGCCCCCGTGATGAAGTTTGAGCAAGTGCGCCGGGGTCACGGGCGCGCTCATATGCAAAACGCGATGACCGCGTCGAGCGAACTCCCGCGATAAATGGTGTGAACCGACGACAAAAGTGCCGCCGATTTCGGTATGGCTGGCGAAAACGATGTTCATAAAGTCGCGTTTATTTTTTGCTGAACGTCCAAGTAAGGGTATTGGCCTTAAAAATTCCCGCAAATTCAGGGAGACTTCAGTTGGAAGGCGTTAAATTGGAACTTCGTTCGACGAATGAGGGCGAACTCTCGGGTGTTAAAGCAGCCCTCGTGCCGAAGTTGTCCTGGGCCTGAATGAAGGCCAAAATCCCCTTTTTTGAGCATCAACAGACATGACCTGGCTGAACGCAACTTATCGGGTGCGCGCCCCGGCGCACGAAATCGAGGCGATAGCCTTGGCGATCGCCTTGGAACAGAGCGTCGAGGTACCGCTTGCAGCCGTTAAGGATGCCTATGTGCGCGAACATATCGTGGCGCGCGTTCAACACATTACGCCGCTGGCCGAGGGCGAATATGAAGTGAGTGTGGCGCTGGCGGAGGAAACGATGGGCGATGATCCGGCGCAGACGCTCAATATGCTTTTCGGCAACACTTCCATGCATGCGCATGTGGAATTGATCGACGCTGATTTGCCTTTAGGCTTGGTAAAACGTTGCGGGGGTCCTCGCTTCGGGATTGAAGGACTGCGCGCGAAATTGGGTGTAGCTGCGCGTCCGATGACTTGTGCGGCGCTCAAACCGCAAGGTTTGTCCACCGAAGCGTTGGCGAAGTTATGCGAGCGTTTTGCGCGCGGTGGTGTCGATGTCATCAAAGACGATCACGGGCTTGCCGATCAACGCTATTCGCCTTTTGCTGAACGTGTCCGGGCATGTCAGGGCGCGATCGCCGCTGCTCATCGCAGCACCGGTCGCTCCAGCTTTTACGCGCCGAATTTGATCGGACCACCTCGAACGCTGTATGAGCAAGCCCACATTGCGCGCGAGGAAGGCGTCGGCATTGTCATGGTGGCGCCCGCGCTGGTCGGTTTGCCGGTTTTCGAAGAATTGGTATCGGAGCATCTGCAAGGAATCGCCGTGCTTGCACATCCGGCTTGGGCGGGTGCCGCACGGGTCGCGCCCGCCTTCCTCATGGGAAAATTGTTCAGACTCTACGGCGCCGATGCGGTGATTTATCCGCACTATATGGGGCGTTTCGCATATAGCCAGGCGCAATGCCGCCAAATCGCCGAGACGGCCCGGAGGGCATGGCCGGGTGTGCGTACTGCCATGCCTGTTCCTGCCGGCGGCATGGTGGTGGAGCGCGTGGACGAACTGGTTCGATTCTATGGCCGCGACGTGTTGCTCTTGATCGGCGGCTCGCTCTTGTTGGCGGACGATGTGGAGGCCCGCACGCGTCAATTCGTCCAGGTGGTCGAAGATGCGGATGCGGCATTGGAGGCAGGCGGATGAGCGAACCTTATCGACCACTGAAATCCAAGGGCCTTTGGGAGGGCGTTGAGGTTCTGCGCTACAAGGAGGAGGGCACCGCGCCTTTCAAGGACATCACGCGTCAGACCCTCTTCGATAATCCGGAACTCGGGTGCCAGTTGCGCTATTTCGAAGTGGCCCCTCATGGGTATTCCACCCTTGAGCGTCATGAGCATAGTCATGCGGTGCTGGTCCTGAACGGGCAGGGCCGCTGCCTGATCGGCAATCGTGTTTTTGAGGTCCGCGGGCACGACCTCGTACAGATTCCGTCGATGACCTGGCACCAATTCCGTGCGGACACAGAAGCATTGGGCTTTTTATGCATGGTCAATCGCGAGCGCGACCGGCCGCAACTACCTACCGACGAGGACCTGAAAAGCCTGCGTGCTCAAGCGCATATCGCAGAATTCATGCGCTGGTGAAACCCTACAAATCCGCTGGCATGTTGGTTGCAAAAGTGTCTGTTGTTGGCAACTAAGCAGGAAAGCGGCAATGAAAATGCAGGAATCTTGGAACACACAACCGCGCTTCCGCAATGCCGTGGTCACCATTCGCGGTATGGCGACCGCTCGTTGCGCGTCGAGCGTGGCGAGTGCGCTGGGCTTGGTGCCCGGTGTCGGCCACGTGGAAGTATTTCTGGAACAAGGCCAGGCGACGGTTTCTTTCGATCCGCGCAAAGCCGATCCGTATCAATTCTGCGTTGCGGTTCGAGCGGTCGGCTTCAAATCTGAAGTCATCGAAGAACCAATGGCTGCGTAAGCGGGTGCACGGCAGGGCTGCCGCCGCGCGCGCAGCCTAAGCCGTCGGACTCTTCTGCGTTGTATTCAAAAAGCGCAGGATTGAAGGCACATTCATCCTATCCGCCGCCGCGCTGATTTCCTGCGCGTCGAATTCTTCGAGCCGCCTTAACAGCTCGTGCCAAGCGTCATCATCGCAATGGAGCCGAATCAAACCCCGCTCCGTTTGCAAATCGATGAAGCGCACGCCTGTATCCGGGTCTTCCGCGCAATGCAAAACCCGCTTGAGCTCTAAATGCCGAATTTCCGGTTCCGATTGGTCCATGAGCAACCTTTAAATGCCCCTATTTTCAAGGGAGTGCAACTGGAGTGCCCGAAAGGACAAAAGTGGCCGGTTCCATGACACTTTCTTACAAAGCTGGCATAACCCCTTTGCTATAGTCCCCGCACATAAAGCGTCCGGCAAAGCCGTGATGCCATAAATCCCAATAAAAACACCGCTTAGGACCATTTTGCAGCCCCCTCTGCTGACTACGGGTCCGTGCGACATTTTCTACTTCTGTCCGCGCATACGCGTGTCGAATCCTGCTGCAGGGCCTTGCGCCCAGGGCGGGCCGGCTGCGCGCGCCCGGACGTTCTTTATTCGAGTGCTACGTTGTCTACGTTGTTGAACTGCAGTCCGGCTATGGAAGTCTCTGGTGTTCCCCCGACTTGGGCGGCGCGCGGTGCCTGCATGCGCAACTGCCGAGGTCGGGAGAAACCTGCGTGAATGTGCGACCCGCTCTGATCGCGATCGATTCTGCCGACGTAGCGCTCAGCGCCCGCGTGACGGCATTGCTGGAGGCCGCGGGCCACCGCGTAC
The DNA here is from genome assembly GCA_035280965.1 of Burkholderiales bacterium. Classification (GTDB taxonomy): domain Bacteria; phylum Pseudomonadota; class Gammaproteobacteria; order Burkholderiales; family SG8-39; genus DATEEW01. The sequence continues at coordinate 8,883 of DATEEW010000232.1, read as the reverse complement.
TCGAGGCGGCGTTCGGCCTGGCGGAAGCCGCGCAATCGGACGTGTGGATTATCGACGCGCCGCCTATCCTAGAAAGCGCGGCATTAATCGAACAGTTGAAGCGGCGACCGGACGGCGCGTATGTGCCGATCATTGTGATGTTGCCGCCCGGTCCGGACAGCGAAGCGTGGTTGGATGCGGGCTTCGACGAAGTTCTCCGCTTACCTCTTGTTCCCGGCAAATTGCAATCGCGCCTGCGCGTGCTCCTGCGTTTGCGCCAGCAATCGAAACAGGCGGCCCGGGAAATTACCGCCGGTCATAACGCGGTCCTTGATTCATCCATCGACGCGGTCGTTACGTTCGACGAACACGCTGCCATTCTGGAGTTCAACGCGGCTGCGGAAAGCCTGTTTCTTTATGCGCGCGAAGACGTGCTGGGGAAAAACGTATTCGAACATCTGATTCCGCCGGCCTTGGCGGGGGAATACAGCGTCGCTTTCGCCGATTATTTGCGCACCGGCGTGAGCGAATTCGTAGGGCGGCGCGCGGAAGTGCGAAGTGTGCGTTCCTCCGGCGAAGAATTCCCTGCGGAAATCAACGTCACCAAAATCGAAGCGCACGGCTTCATTACCTTCACCGCTTTCATTCGCGATCTCACCGAGCGCAAACGCGCTGCGGCCGGTTTGGCGCACTTGGCGGCGATCGTGGAAAGTTCGGAAGAGGCAATTATCAGCAAATCGCTGGACGGCGTCGTTCGCACCTGGAATAAGGGTGCCGAAAAACTATTTGGGTATTCCGCGGAAGAGGCGATCGGACAAGCCTTTGAAATGCTGCTGCCGCCCGGCCGTTCGGTGGAAGTGGCGGGGGTGCTGATGAGCGTCGCGCTTGGACGCCGCTACGCCGATTTCGATGCCGTCGGTATACGCAAGGATGCCAGCCGCATCGATATCGCGCTCAGTGTTTCGCCGATTCGCAGCGCGAGTGGAAAGATCATCGGCGCGTCGACCATTGCCTACGATATGACCGAGCGCAAGCGCGCGCGTCAGGCCTTGCAAGAAAGCGAGCAGCGATATCGCTCTCTCGTCGCAGCGACGACTTCCATCGTCTGGACGACCGACGGCGAAGGCCGTTTCATCGGACCCCAAGAATCTTGGGTGGCTTATACGGGACAGAACTGGCCCGCGCATCAAGGATGGGGTTGGACCGAGATGTTGCACGCGGACGATCGGGACGAAATATCCGAAGACCTGCAAATGGCTGTGCAACGTTGCGCGATGTTCGAAGACACGGTGCGACTGTGGCATGTGATGACGCGCGAATATCGTTATTGCGCGATGCGAGCCGTGCCCATCGTTGTATCCGACGGCAGCATTCGCGAATGGATCGGCACCATTTCCGATGTGCACGACGCCAAGCGTGCGGAAGCGGCGATTCATCGACTCAATCAGGAGCTGGAGCAGCGGGTCGCCGAACGTACGGACGATCTGGCGGCGGCGAATCGTGAACTGGAGGCCTTCAGTTATTCCGTTTCCCACGATTTGCGCGCACCCTTGCGCGCCATCGCGGGATTTTCGCGGATCGTTGTGGATAATGAAGCCGATGGCCTTTCGCCCGAAGCGCAGCGCCTCCTATTGCGAATTTGCGCCAATGTCGAGCGGATGGACGCGCTGATTACCGATTTGCTAAGTTTTTCGCGTATGGCCCGCATGCCCGTGGCCAAGCGCTCGATGGCACCCGAGCCATTGGCGCGAGAAATCGTCGACGAGTTGCTTGCAGAACATTCCGGTCGGGCGATCGCGATTCAAGTGAAACCGATGAACCCTTGCTCGGCGGATCCTTCGCTGTTGCGACAGGTATTCGTTAATCTGCTCTCGAATGCGGTCAAATATACGCGTGGGCGCGATCCTGCGTTGATCGACGTGGGATGCATCGTCGATGAAGATCCGCTCAAACCGCCCGTCTATTACGTTCGCGACAATGGAATGGGTTTCGATATGCGTTACGCCGCGAAGCTTTTTCAGGTTTTCGAGCGGTTGCATAGTGCTCACGAAGCTGAAGGTACCGGCGTTGGATTAGCTTTGGTGCGTCGCATCGTAGAACGTCATGGCGGTAAGGTATGGGCCGAAGCGGTACCGGAAGTCGGCGCTACCTTCTATTTCACCCTCGAGTCTGACCTCCCATATCAAGCAGCCGGCGGCAAAAAAGCGGTTGCTTAAAAAGTTTTGTCCTGGACCGGAACCATTTTCTTCCTTAGCGCACGATCTTTGCCATAAAAGACTCGGGGGCGGAATCGTCCGTCGATTGCGACGGGCATTCTCGACGGTTGGGAGAAGGTCGTGATCAGAATATTGATCGCCGATGACCATGAAATCGTTCGCGCCGGCTTGCGTCAATTTATCGCGGTCGAAACGGACATGGAAGTCAGCGGCGAAGCAGACTGCGGCGCCAAGGCGCTTGAATTGGCGCGCTCAGGGGATTATGACGTCGTGCTGCTAGACATCGGTATGCCCGATCGCAGCGGCATCGATACGCTCAAATCGCTCAAACACATGCGCCCCGATCTCCCGGTGCTCATGCTCTCAGGCTACGCCGAGGAGCAATACGCGCTGAACCTCCTGCGCGCGGGCGCTGCGGGATATCTCAATAAAGAAAGCGCGGCCGCCGAACTTGTGCAAGCGATTCGCTTGGTCGGAACCGGCCGTAAGTATGTGAGTTCTACTTTGGCGCAACTTCTGGCCGAAGACCTTGGCAATACACGCTCGGATCGGCCTCCCCATGAAGCGCTATCCGAACGTGAATTTCAGGTGTTCTGCAAATTGGCTTCCGGGCAAGCCGTCTCGCGCATCGCCGAAGAGTTATTTCTCTCCGTCAAAACCATTAGCACCTATCGCACTCGCATCCTCGAAAAAATGGGAATGAAGACCAATGCCGATCTGACGTACTACGCCGTCAAAAACGAGTTGCTGCGTTGATTTGATTTGGCAGCGGCATGACGGTTGCAAGTTAAGGTCAGGCGGCGAGGGAAGCATTTCATTACACGAGGCTTTCCACGACCCCAGTGGGTTATGGAGCGATCGCGGCGTATGCGGCGAGGACTCAGGGCGGAATGCGACGATTCAGGATGTCTCCTGAAGTAAACATTCCATACAAGATTGATGCTAGGAGAACTCATCATGAAAGCATTCGTTGCATTGCTACTCGCAGCGATGTCGATGTTCCTTACCGCCTGCAACACTATGGAAGGCGCGGGCAAGGATATCGAGCGCGGCGGCGAAAAAATCCAAGAATCCGCAGATCGCAATAAGTGAGGGTGGAGCCGCGTAGCGGCTCGAGACAAAGGCATGTCGGTTGCACTATTGCCGGTGTAGGGGACATTGCAAACCGAAGGAGTCAATTATGTTGAACTGGGCAATCGCATTTTTCATCATCGCCATTATCGCGGCGATCTTCGGCTTCGGTGGCATTGCGGCCGGCGCTGCGGAAATCGCGAAAATTCTGTTCTTCGTCTTTTTGGTGTTGTTCCTCGTCTCGCTGGTCAGCGGCCTGCTACGACGGTAACTGAACGCACCGCTAAGGCCCGCAGGAATTCCCTGCGGGCCTTTTGTTTTTATTCGTGTTTACGGTCGGCACGCTCGTTGCCATGAATTAGGTACGCGCATCGAAATGGTCGATGCAACATCTGAAGGAGCAAACCATGAACTGGGATCGTATCGAAGGCAACTGGAAACAGATGCGAGGGAAAGTCAAAGAGCAATGGGGCAAGCTGACCGACGATGAGCTGGACCAAATCGAAGGAAAGCGCGACATGTTGAGCGGCAAGATCCAAGAGGCCTACGGCTTATCGCGGGACGAAGCCGAAGATCAACTCAAGGAATGGGAACACCGCCAGTAAGGCGGCGAATTCAACCACAGAGGAGCTTTAAATGAAAACAATGAAACTTGCCGCAGCTGCGGCCGCATTGAGCCTGGCTTTTGGCGCCCAAGTGTTCGCCGCCGATACCGCCACCATGACGAAGGAAGAATACAAAGCAACGAAGGATCGCATCGACGCGGACTACAAAACCGCTAAAGAGCGCTGCGACGCCATGACCGGCAATGCCAAAGACGTCTGCCAGAAAGAAGCCAAAGGCAATGAAAACGTGGCTAAGGCTGAACTGGATGCCCGGCAGAAAAATACCGACAAAGCGCGTCGCGAAGCTTTGGAGGCAAAAGCAGACGCTCAGTATGCGGTCGCAAAAGAAAAATGCGATGACTTGAGCGGCAATCAGAAAGACGTTTGCGTGAAGGATGCCAAAGCCGTGGAGCAACGCGCCAAGGCTGACATCAAATCGGGCGCAGTTGGATCTTCCGCCACTGTATCGACGGACGACAAAAAAGATGCGCGTCAGGACGCGACCGAAGCGACGTATGAAGCGGCCAAGGAGCGCTGCGACAGCATGAGCGGTGACGCGAAAGACCGCTGTATAGCGGATGCCAAGGCACGCTATAACAAGTAAGCGCGCATACAGCGGCTCGGGAATGCCCGAGCCGCCTTCAGCAGGGGGATTGAAGCCGGTCAAGGCATGTAAGCCCACGGCCGTCCAAGGAGATGCATCATGTTGAAATGGGCTTTGATCTTTTTTCTGGTTTCACTGGTTGCCGGTTTCTTAGGCTTCACCGGTGTCGCTGCCGGTGCCGCGGGTATTGCGAAAGTGCTCTTCTTTATCGGTCTGATCCTGTTCCTGATCTTTCTTGTAATCGGTTTGACCGTAACAAAGAAAGTCTTGTAGCAACATTCCTTAGGGGCTAAGAGCGAAAAAAAGGCCGGTGAAAACCGGCCTTTTTTTGCTCGAGGTTCTTAGGGATTGTTTTGGCTGGCAGGCGTGCCCGGAGGATTGCCACCCTCCGTCGGCGAGACCGGGCCGGCGCCAGAAGGAGCGGGGCTGCTGCTCGGAGGAACGCTGCTGTCGGGGGCGGGAGCCGAGGGGCTGGCGCCCATTGAACCGGTCCCCGAATCAGGCGTCGTCGCGACCGGCGGGGCGGACGACGGCACGCTGGAGGTTTCAGGCACGACGACGGTTTCTTCTTCGCGGCTGCAACCGGTCAATAACGTGGCCGCAATAGCGACGGCAATGAGGCTTTGTTTCATCATCAGTCTTCTCCTTGGTCTGTGGGATCAAGGGAGCGTGCTCCCTTAAAGCGTCCTCGGGAAGATCCCGGGGGTCTGGTTCGCGTGGCCGGCCCAATGAGCGTGGCATTTTCCAGAAGTACGCCTTCGCGACAGCCATGGCCACACAGGGGCACTGCAACCCCCGCGTTTCGCGGGAATCTACCCCCTCATCCAATTGTTGCAAGCCGCGCTCCCAGTCGCGCCCGGCACGCTGAATGCTCAATCATGGTCAAGTCAATCGGGAGAATAGAATGCATCGATCCGCTGCTGAAATCGAAGCCGAAGTGCGTGTCGCGCAGGACTACCGGCGCTTTCTCGGTGAAGCAGAGCAGTTGTTGCAAGCCGCCCGCCAACTAAGCGGAGACAGCGCTGTGCTCATGCGGCAGCGCCTTGAAGACCGGGTTGCGCAAGCGAAAGTAAGCCTGGAAAGTATGCGCAGCACGACGGCTCAGCGTTATCGGGATACGCGCAACGGCGGCGGTTCGCGCAATTCAAAACTGCTTTGGGGGGCGGGTGCCGCCCTCGCTGGACTCGCACTGGCGGGCTATGTGTACCACCGCAAGGCGCGCTAGGAGAAATCATGCAAACCGGAAACGGTAGTTTTTTATCCGATATTCAAACCATTCGTCGCCGGGCACGCGAGCATATGGAGCAGGGTGCAGTCACCCCCGGCTACACCGCCGATCGCGAAACTGTGCTGCGTTTACTCAACGAAGCGCTTGCGACCGAACTGGTGTGTACGTTGCGCTACAAGCGCCACTACTACATGGCGAGCGGCATCAACGCGGAAGCGGCGCAGGCGGAATTTCTCGAACACGCCAACGAAGAACAGCAGCATGCCGATCGCATCGCGGCGCGCATCGTGCAACTCGGCGGTGCGCCGAATTTTTCGCCCGAAGGCCTGACGACGCGTTCACACGCCGAATATGTGGAAGGCGAAAGCTTGCGCCAGATGATCGAAGAAGACCTGGTCGCAGAACGGATCGCCATCGAAAGCTATAAGGAAATGGCGCTCTATATCGGCGAGAACGATCCCACCACGCGGCGGATGCTCGAAGAGATCTTGGCCGTCGAAGAAGAGCATGCCGAAGATCTGGTTTCCCTATTGGGCGGTATGCGCGATTGACCCAACTGCGCATCGGGATTTCCGGTTGGCGTTATGCCGGATGGCGCGGCAATTTCTATCCGGAGGATTTGCCGCAGCGTCAGGAATTGCCATATGCGGCGTCCAAGCTCAATAGCATTGAAATCAACGGCTCCTTTTATTCCTTGCAGAAGCCGGCGTATTTTCAGCAGTGGTACGACGAAACACCGCCGGGTTTTCTGTTCAGCGTCAAAGCAACACGCTTTATTACCCACATTCGCCGCTTGCGCGATATCGAAACACCGCTTGCTAACTTCTTCGCTTCGGGGCTCTTCTGCCTGCGCGAGAAGCTCGGGCCGATCCTCTGGCAATTTCCGCCCAGTTTCAAATACGAACCCGAAAGCTTTGAGGCGTTCCTCGCGCAACTGCCACGCGATACGGCAGCGGCGAGCGAAATGGCCGCACAGCATAGCGATTGGATGAAAGGCAGAGCGTCGCTGGACATCGATATTTCACGACCTCTGCGTCACGCCGTCGAAATCCGTCATCAAAGCTTCGTTGACGACGCGTTCGTACGCATGCTGCGCCGTTATAAAGTCGCGCTGGTCGTCGCGGACACGGCAGGCAAGTGGCCTTATAAAGAAGAGATCACGACGAACTTCTTGTACTTGCGTTTGCATGGGGAGACGGAACTTTATGCCAGCGGCTACGACGATGAGGCGCTCGAGCGCTGGGCCGAGCGCATTCGTTTGTGGAGCGAAGGCAAAGAGCCGGTCGACGCCCATCGCATCAGCAAACGGGCGTTGTTACAGCACAAACACCGCGATATCTATTGCTATTTCGACAACGATTACAAGGTGCGCGCCCCTTATGACGCGCAGGCCTTGATGCGGAAACTGCGGGTCCAATGGACGCCCCAAGAAGTCGTACCCGTCAAAAGGCGCCGTACGGCGAAGGCGGCCGATGCACGCGCAGGCGCGTGAGTCCTGAAGCCCTAAGGCAGGCGATAGGGGTTCGTTCCAAAGCGCTTCAATGGAACCAGACGGGAATAGCGTTTGCACGATTCGCCTTGGCCGTTCGAGGAGTTCGACATGCAAAGCGATGCCGGCGTCAGCCCTTCTGTATGGAGCGCGAGCGCACAGATTCCGGATCGTCCTCCGCTAAGGCAGGACGCCAGCGCAGAGATATGCATTGTGGGCGGGGGTATTGCGGGCCTGTCGGCCGCTTATTATCTTGCGCGTGAAGGCAAATCCCTTGTTCTCGTCGACGATGGCCCGCTCGGCGGCGGTGCGACGTCGCGTACCACCGCCCATTTGACGAACGCCTTCGACGATCGTTATTACCAGGTGGCACGCCTGCACGGCGCCGATGTCGCGCGCCTTGTGGCGCAAAGTCATACCGCCGCGATCGACGCCATCGATAATATCGTGCGCGAAGAGCGAATCGATTGCGATTTCGAAAGGTTGCCCGGGTACTTGTTCATGTCGCCCGGCGGGGACGCGGATGAATTGCATCGCGAACTAGAGGCGGTGCGCGATGCGGGTATCAAGGCAGTCGAGTTTGTGCCGCGATTGCCCTTAAGTTTTTCCGATTTCGGCCCCGCCCTCTGTTTTCCTCGGCAGGGGCAATTTCATCCCCTGCGTTATATCGCCGGGCTTGCTGCTGCCGTAGAGCGATACGGCGGCAAGATCTATACGCATACGCATGCTCGACGTATCGAAGGCGGCGAGCGCGCGCATGTCGAGACCGACGACGGTTTTGTCATTGCGGCGGATGCCGTCATTGTCGCCACCAATACGCCGGTCAATGATCAAGTCACCATGCACACCAAGCAAGCGCCCTATCGCACTTATGTGGTGGGCGCCCGGTTGCCGGTAGGGGCCGTTCCTTCGATGTTGCTGTGGGACACGCTCCACCCCTATCACTATGTACGTGTACAAAGAAATATCGATGGCCGTGATGTGTTGATCGTTGGCGGCGAGGATCACAAAACCGGACAGGCTGATGACTTCGATCGGCGTTATGCCCATTTGCAGGAGTGGACCCGAACGCGTTTTCCCATGATCGAAGGTTTCGACTATCACTGGTCGGGTCAGGTGATGGAGCCGGTCGATTATCTCGGCTTCATCGGTCGCAATCCCGGGCACGAAGAAAATGTCTACATCGTTACCGGGGATTCGGGCAACGGCATGACGCATGGGACGATTGCCGGATTGTTGCTGCGCGATTTGTTGTTGAGGCGCGAAAACCCTTGGGCCAGCGTTTACGATCCCGCTCGCATCAGTTTTGGCGCGGCTGGCGATTTCGCGCGCGAAAACCTGAATGTCGCCGTGCAGTTTGCCGATTATGCGACTGCGGGTGAATTGCAATCCATTGACGATGTGCTGCCGGGGCAGGGTGCGGTCATTCGCAACGGTTGGAAAAAAATCGCCGTTTACCGCGACGACAGCGGCGTGCCGCATTGCCATTCGGCCGTCTGCACGCATTTGCGCTGTATCGTGCATTGGAACAGCGCCGAACAAAGCTGGGATTGCCCCTGCCACGGTTCGCGTTTCGATAAATTCGACGGTCATCCCATCAACGGACCGGCTCTGCACGGGTTGGCGCCCATAGAGGATTTAAGGGAGAGCTAAGGGGCACGGGCTGCGGTACCATAGCGATCCGAATCTTC
>DATEEW010000231.1:0-2155 GCA_035280965.1 Burkholderiales bacterium | reverse complement strand
GACATTCTTTCGTTGATGTATCTGGCTTCGACCGCACTGAAGCGGTATGAAGACGACGGCCGCCCTCAGGCGGACAAACCGCTACTCGATTGGGCGATCTGGGATGCGATGTTCAAAGCGCAGAACGCTTTCGAGGGGGTGATTTCCAACTATCCGAATCGCTTTTTCGCCTGGCTGCTTGCACGATTCATCTTTCCCATCGGACGGCCCTACGTCGTGCCTTCGGATCAGCTCGGCCATGAAGTGGCGAAGCTGCTGCTCGCGCCCTCCTCCACTCGCAATCGGCTAACTGCTGATATGTATTTACCGGATGACGACAGCGATCCCGTCGGTTGCCTTGAATACGCACTCGAGACGGCGATTGCCGCAGAAAGTATCGAAGCCAAAATCCGGGCCGCCGAAAAAGCGGGAACCTTGGACGGCACGAATCGCGAAACGATGCTGCAGGCAGCCGTGGCAAAGGGTGTTATCACTCAAATGGAGCGCGAACGCCTGGTACGTGCAGCCGCGCTGCGCAACGAAGTCATTCGCGTCGACGATTTCCCGCCCGATCTTTCGCTCAATGAAGCGGCGAAGGAAAACGAACACATGCTGGCCGTCTAGAAAATACCGTGTCGGATGCCAGTAGCTCGAATCGGAGTCTCAGTGAATTATGAATAAACCTATTTACATCATCGACGGCGCCCGCACGCCTTTTCTGAAATCGCGCAATCGACCGGGACCTTTCGCTGCCGCCGATCTGGGCACGGCTGCGGGCCGCGCTCTACTGATGCGTCAGAGCTTCGAGCCCGGCCAACTGGATGAAGTGATCCTCGGTTGCGCCGCACCTGCGTCCGATGAAGTGAACATCGCACGCGTCACCGCTCTGCGGATGGGATGCGGACGCCACGTTCCCGCCTGGACCGTAATGCGCAACTGCGCATCGGGCATGCAGGCGCTCGACTCCACCATCGCCAATATGCACGCTGGACGTTCTCATCTCGTCCTCGCGGGCGGTGTCGACGCGCTATCACGTGCACCCTTGCTGTTCTCGGAGGCGATGACGGTATGGCTATCGAATTTTTACGCCGCGAAATCGGTTGGACAGAAGGCTGCGCTGCTGACGAAGTTCCGGCCCGCCATGTTGGCGCCGGTTATCGGTTTGATGAAGGGTCTCACCGACCCCAACGTCGGTCTGATCATGGGTCAGACGGCGGAGAACTTGGCTTATCGTTTCGGTATTACCCGTGCTCAACAAGACGAATACGCGGCGGAAAGCCATCGCCGTGTATTGAGGGCGCAAAAGGACGGGTATTTCAATGACGAAATCGTTCCGCTTTATGACGAGCGCGGCAATACCTATAAGCAGGATGATGGGGTGCGCGAAGATTCCACCGCAGAAAATCTTGCCAAGCTGCGGCCCTTTTTCGACAAAAAATACGGCAGCGTCACAGCCGGCAACAGTTCGCAAATCACCGACGGCGCAGTTTGGCTCGTGCTCGCGGACGAAGAAGGCGTGAACCGTCACGGCCTCAAACCCATCGGCCGCATCGTCGACTCGCATTGGGCGGCGCTCGATCCGGCCGAAATGGGTTTAGGCCCCACCTATGCCGCCACGCCTTTACTGAAGAAACATAGCCTCGGCATTCGGGACATCGATGCCTGGGAAATCAACGAAGCATTCGCGGCGCAAGTATTGGGCTGCATCGAAGCGTGGAAGAACGAAGAATTCTGTCGCCAGGAATTGGGGCTGGATGGCGCACTGGGCGCGCTAGACATGAACAAATTGAATGTGGATGGCGGCGCGATTGCGCTCGGTCATCCGGTCGGCGCATCGGGCGCGCGCATCGTGCTGCATCTATTGCACGTACTGCGCCGCACGGGAGGAAAACGCGGCATCGCTTCCATCTGTATCGGCGGTGGTCAAGGCGGGGCGATGCTGGTCGAAGCGCTTTGATTGCAAATCTTTAACCACGGAGAGCACAGAGGACACAGAGAAAACCCAGAATCGTTAAAGGCATATCCGTCGTTGGAATACGGCCAATATTCGTGCGACGGCTCGCTTGAAAAAGCAGCTTTTAGTTTTTCTTCCTGCTCTCTGTGTTCTCTGTGGTTCAAGGTTTTAATGAGGAACGTATGAACAACAACTACAAACACTGGAAACCGAATATCGACC
>DATEEW010000230.1:0-9986 GCA_035280965.1 Burkholderiales bacterium | reverse complement strand
CCATCGCGCGAGCGCTGGTCACGCAACCCGCTTGCGTGTTGGCCGACGAACCCACGGGCAATCTGGATCGCAAAACGGCAGCCGGCGTGTTTGAACTGATGCTCGAACTCAATCGCAGTCACAAGACCAGCTATGTGATCGTCACACACGATCCGGCACTGGCCGAGCGCACGGATCGCATCCTGCGTTTGCAGGATGGTGTGCTGAGCGAAACGCCCGCAGCTTAGGAGGTCGCGCGGGCGCGGGCCGCGCGTTTCTTTTTCCGCCGCCGCCACGAGTACATCACCCAGCCGCGCCAGCCGAGTTGCACGGCCAGGTAACCCAGACCTGCGAGCGAGACGGCAATGATGAACAATCCCAACGCCAGCGGTTTCGCGTAATACACGCCCCAATGGAAAATGCTGCGGAACCATGCGCCCAGCGCGCTCCACTCGAAATCCGGCGGCGCCATCATCGCGCCGGGCGAATCGATGAAAAAAGAGCCGATCTGATAGGCCGCCCAGTACAGCGGCGCGATGGTGAAGGGGTTCGTATAAAAGGTTAATAAGACCGCAACCGGCAAGTTAACCTTTAAGGGCACCGCAATCACGGCAGCCGTCAACATTTGCAGCGGTCCGGGCACCAGGCCCGCAAAAAAGCCCACTGCCACGCCGCCCGAGACCGAATGGCGGTTCAAATGCCATAGATTGGGATGGTGCAGATAGCCGCCGAAGCGCGAGAAGAACTTGTGGTTCTGGATACTCTCGTGGCTGGGAAGGTATTTTCGGAAATATTTGCGAGGCATTGCTTCCCTCTGTGCGCGACGATTTGCGCGTCGAGGACTGGATTGAAGCTTGGCATTCTAGCCAAAATCCCGCCCTTCAAAACGAAATCGAAAGCGCGTATGCGCCGCTTCGTTCTATTTTTTGCGCTGGGCGCACTGTGTTTGCAGTGGCAGGCCGCATTGCCGGCGGTCGAACGGCTCCTCCTAGCTGCTCTCGCCGGATTGGTTCTGCTGGCGTGGCGTCGGCGTATTGCCGGTCCCATGGCTTTTGTTGGGGCCGGTTTTCTGCTGGGTTTTGCCTGGGCCGCGTTGTATGCGCATGTCCGATTGGCCGACCGGCTGGCACCCGAGTTGGAAGGGCGCGATATCGAAATCACTGGCGTGGTCGCCAGTCTGCCGCAGCCGGTTGAGCGCGGCGTGCGTTTCGAATTCGAGGTCGAATCGCGCATCGAAGGTCTGCCGAATCGGCTATCCCTGACCTGGTATCACGGCGGCGATGCCGACCCGCTGGAACAGCCACTGCACGCGGGCGAGCGCTGGCGTTTTACCGTCCGCCTGAAGCAACCGCACGGCAGCGCAAACCCTCATGGTTTCGATTATGAGTTGTGGCTACTCGAACGCGATATCGGCGCCACGGGCTATGTGCGTCCGCGAACAACGCGCGAACGTCTGGATGCTTTCGTTTATCACCCAGGCTACATGGTGGAAGCGCTGCGCGAAACGATACGAGCAAAATTTCATCGCGCATTGCCGGAGGCGCCTTGTGTGGGCGCGTTGATCGCACTGGTGATCGGGGATCAGCGCGCCATCGAACGTGAAGATTGGGACACGTATACGCGTACGGGTGTCGGCCACTTGATGAGCATCAGCGGCTTGCATGTCACGATGATTTCCGGTCTATGCGCGTGGCTGGTTTATTCCTTGTGGCGTCGCGTGCCCGCGTGGACACTCGCCTTGCCTGCGCGCAAGGCGTCAGCGATGGGCGCCTTGAGCGCGGCTTACGCCTACTGTCTGCTGGCGGGCTTCGCTGTGCCCGCGCAGCGCACCTTATATATGGTCGCGGTGGTCGCGCTCGCGCTTTACTTCGATCGCATGCAGTCGTCCAGCCGGGTGTTGTGCTGGGCGCTGTTGCTCGTTTTATTCCTGGACCCCTGGGCTGTAACCGCGCCGGGCTTTTGGCTTTCCTTCGGCGCGGTTGCGTTGATGCTACATGTAGGGGTGCTGGATCAAAGGCTGCATTGGCTTAAACGTTGGCTGCGAGTGCAGGGCGCGATAACGCTCGGTCTAGCCCCATTGCTGCTGGTACTGTTTCAGCAAGTCTCGTTGATTTCGCCCTTGGCCAATGCGATTGCGATTCCAGTGGTCAGTTTCGTCGTCACACCGCTGGCCTTGCTCGCCGCTTTATTGCCCGATGTGGGTTTGATTACGTTCGCGCATTGGGTGATGGCGCAACTGATGCTGTTGCTGACTGCGCTCGCGCAACTGCCGGGCGCGGTATGGCAGCAACACGCGCCCTATGCTTGGACGGCGGCGCTTGCGACGTTGGGCGTGTTATGGATGCTGGGGCCGCGCGGTTTGCCGGCGCGTTATTGCGGCGCGCTGTTCTTGTTGCCTTTGTTCGCTCTGAAGCCGCCCTTGCCGCAGAGCGGCGAAGCGTGGATCGATGTGCTGGATGTGGGACAGGGGCTGGCCGTTGTTATCCGCACTGCCGAGCATGCAATGGTTTATGACGCCGGACCTTTCTATAGCGAAGAGGCGGACGCCGGTAACCGCATCGTCCTGCCATATTTACGTTCGATCGGCTTGAGCGAACTCGACAGCCTGATGATTACGCATGAAGACAACGACCATGCAGGGGGCGCGAAATCGATGTTGAATGCGATGCCGACCGCGATGTTTTGGTCGTCTTTGCCGCAAGACCATGAATTGGTGCGACTCGCCGGGAGAAACATTCCTTGTCGCGGCGGTGCAGCGTGGCAGTGGGACAAAGTACGTTTTGAAGTGCTTTATCCTCGCATGGAACAGTATGCGCAGCGTACAAAACCAAATGGGCGCAGCTGCGTGCTCAAGATCACCTCAGGCGAGGTCAGCATGCTGTTGACGGGCGATATCGAAGCGGTTGACGAAAAACGTTTGTTGGAGCAACCATCCATGCTGAAGGCGGACGTACTTTTAATTCCACATCATGGTAGCAACACATCATCCACCGAAGATTTCGTGCGGACCGTGCAAGCATCACACGCCATCGCGGCGGCGGGATATCGCAATCGGTTTGGCCATCCTAAAGCCGAGGTTCTTGCGCGCTACGGCGATACTCGGATATGGCGCACAGACCGTGACGGTGCAGTCGGCATTCGTTTGAGTGCGCAGGGCGCGGCGCTGAATGCCTATCGTAGTGAAAGACGGCGCTATTGGTACAAATAACCTAAAAGTTAGATAGGAACCGCTTGAGCACACGACCGTCGCTATATGTGTTCGCGTGGTTCCTAGCCTACTTCCTCCTGGTGCCTCTGGCGCTCTGGTCGATCAATCTTGGTTTGCCGCACGTTTTGGAAATCGCCGTATCGGTTTTCATCGCGCCTGGGGCGTTTGCTGCTCAACCGCTCATCCCACTGCTCAAAATGCTCGGGCTTACGACGGGGGAGTGGGTTCGATTGCCATCCCTCATGGGGTGGCTGATCCTGAGTTTGGGTTATGCGGGGGGTATCGCGTTTATTTACGAGATGTTGCGACGTTTTTCCCGGGCCCAACGCAAGCATCGACAATGAAGCGTCCCGCCGCTTAACGGCCTCGGGCTCCTGGGACGCTAAAGTTTTGTTTCGTCCCAATAAGGTTCGGGTAATTGCGTGAATACGCGCCGAAGACCTTCGCCCCATTGATGATGGAGCATGGAAAAATAAGGGTCGGTTTCCGTAATGCGCCGATGTCCATCGATGCGCAAGCTATCTTTTTGAATGCAACACAGGTCGATCGGCAAGCCGACCGATACGTTCGAGCGCATGGTGGAATCGAAAGACACCAGCACACACTTGATTGCTTCGGTAATGCTTAGATTGGGTTTGATGACGCGGTCGATAATCGGTTTGCCGTATTTGGTTTCGCCAATCTGGAAAAATGGCGTTTCCGGAGTGGCCTCGATGAAATTGCCTTCCGCATAGACCAGAAACAAGCGCTGGATCTCCCCCTTGATCTGTCCGCCGATGATGAACGAAGCATGTGCGTCAATGTGGTTCTGTTCCAGATAGGGCGCGTCCCGCCGTTTCACTTCGCGCAGGCAGTCACCGAGCAGTCCGGCTACTTCGAACATCGATTCAGCGGTCCACATGCTCAAGCTGTCGCCGGCGCGTTTGGCATTCCGGTCGAGCATATTCAGGGCGCTTTGAGTAAGCGACAGATTTCCGGAACTTAGGACTGTGATGGCGCGATCGCCCGGGCGTTCGTAAATCGCCATTTTGCGGAAACTGGATACATGATCGACGCCCGCGTTGGTCCGCGAGTCGGAGGCAAACACCATGCCGCTGTCCAGCAGCACGCCTACGCAATAGGTCATTATTGATCGATTTTTCGGGCTAAGGGCAGTAGAGGATAGGACAAAAGCGAAGCTCCCAACAAGCGCGGTCTATTCGTCGTGCAATTGCGATACCGGCTGGGCGGCTCGAGGGGATAAGCGTTCGATTTGAATATCGTAGCTTACGGTACAGACACACTGCTCCGTGCGACCAATCACGGGTGCCGCGCTCGATACCGTGCTGGCGACGGCGACGGGAATATAGTTTTCCGCACTCAACAGGCCAAGAGTGGGATCGAAACCGATCCATCCCGCACCCGGTAAATAGACTTCCACCCACGCATGCAATTCCGCGCTTTGTTGGGAATGGGCACCATTCAACTGGATTTGATATCCCGAGACGAAACGGGCGGCCAATCCGAGGTGACGCAAAAGCTGGATGAACAACCACGCGCTATCGCGACAGGAGCCGCTATTCAACTGCAGGGTTTGTTCCGGGGTTTGCACGCCATGCTCGCGACGCTCGCAATACGCAATACGCTCGTAGAGCATGCGGTTCATATCCACCAACACATTGATTGTCGGTCGCGGCGGAGAGCAGTTGGCGAATATGTCGGCCAGCAATGCCTGGGTCAACGGGCCGCAAGGCTCTATGCGCAAATAGGGCTTGAGATCTTCGCGCAACGCATCGGCATACGTGAAGGGAAATCGTTCGGCGTAGCCTTCGATCAAAAAGTGAAAAGGGTTTACCGGTATAAGCGTTGTGCGTAAGCGAACGACCAATTCAAGTTTTTGACTGCGCTCCGGAAAACTAACCCGCGCGACGCGGTTGCCCACGGCGTCCTGGTACCAATATACGGCGCAATCGCTGGGGTAGATTTGCAGATCGTAGTCGAGCGCACCGCCGAAATCCGCTGGCGGCCGCAAGCGAATTTCATGCGGCGAGAGCCAGATCGGACGATCGAACTGGTAGAGACTGCGGTGAGTCAGGGCGACGCGCATATCATCGATCAACGCGCATCGGAGTTGTCATGGAGAAGGCAAACCTGCGAAAACCTGGCGCAGGCCTTCGCTCCATTGTCTGTGAATGGTTCTGAAGTAGGGGTCTTCTTCGGTTATGCATCGGCGTAAATGTATTTTGAGCGTATCGCGACGATAGCTGCATAAATCGATGGGCAATCCCACCGAGACGTTGGAGCGCATGGTGGAATCGAAGGAAATCAACATGCATTTGACGGCATCGCGCAGCGCGGTGCCGCTATGAATCACACGGTCGAGTATCGGTTTTCCATATTTTGTTTCACCGATTTGCATAAAGGGTTTTGTTGCGTTTGCTTCGCAAATATCGCCGCCGGACTTCAGCAAAAAAAGCCGTGGCGTTTCGGTACCGATCTGCCCGCCGATGATGAAGTTCGCGCTCACCTCGATATTGTTTTGCTGCAGATAAGGGCCGTCGCGTGCTTTAACCTCTTGCAATCTCCGGCTAAGTATTTCGGCGGCCTGCAGCATCGAGGTGCAATTCCAGATGTTTGGCGTTTCACCACGCAACGCCGACCGTTCGAGGGCGTTTATTGCATTTTGCGTAACGGACAAGTTGCCTGAACTCAGGACCACCAAGGCGCGATCGTTTTCGCACTCGTATATGCGCATCTTTCGAAAACTGGAAACCTGGTCGACCCCTGCGTTGGTCCTTGAGTCGGAGGCGAAAACGAGACCTTCTTCAGTCAGAATAGCGGCGCAGTAGGTCATTTTCAGGCGTACGCGGGGGCGAGGAAGTATTTGTTGATTTCGCTATCCAGTGCCTTGATCTGGTCGATAAAGACCATCAAGTATTCGTGCAATCCTTCTTCCATCACATGTTCAGTCTTGCCGTAATGCAATTGAGCGTGAAGTTCGCCGGCGAGACGCTCCGGTTCCATCGATTCGCCGTCGCATAACTCCTTGAGGATGTCGTAGGTTTCATTCATGCACGCATGCAAACTGCGGGGTACGTCCGCTCGCAGAATCAACAACTCCGCTACCCGGTGCGGTGTGATCGTGTCGCGATAAATCTTGCGATAAGCGTTGAAGGCGGAAAGCGAGCGCAGCAGTGCGGACCATTGGTAGTAATCCACCGCGCCGCCTACATCGGTTACCGATGGCAGCAGCGTGTGGTATTTGACGTCGAGTATGCGGGCCGTATTGTCGGCGCGTTCCAGAAAAGTGCCCACTCGCGAGAATGCAAAAGCCTCATCGCGTAACATGGTCCCGACCATGACGCCGCGGAATAAATGCGAACGGTCTTTCACCCATTCGAAGAACTCGCTCACGCCAATGCGATTGATGCTGCTATATGTGTGAGAGCGCATTTCAAGCCAAGTCGCATTCAGGCTTTCCCACATTTCAGTGGAAATTGCTCCGCGCTGCGCCCGCGCGTTGTCTCGGGCCGTTTCCATGCAGCTATAAATGGAAGACGAATTGTCGCGATCGAGCACCATGAATTGCAGAACATTCTCGGCCGTCAAATCGTCGTAATGCTCGTAGTAGGCCGTCGCCAATCCGTTGATGATTAGCGGCCCGGCCCAGGGTTCCGACCATTTCTCGCCCGGCTTCATGATCCGATACGGAAGCAGGGACATGCGATAGGTGATATCGAGCATGCGCGCCGTGTTTTCGGCTCGTTCGATCTGCCGTGACATCCAATATAAATCGTTGGCGGTCCTACTGAGCATAAGAGTGCCTCGTATGGTCGTGAGCCGGCGCAGCCGGGCGAGCGAGGGCAATGGTGAACGAAGGCGAGAGCGTTCTCTTCGTTAAAGCGTCAACAGTAATAGCGCTATCGGAGGGGCCCGTTGGTACTCGGTAGCCCTTTCCACAAGAGCGCCTATGGTCGCGAGCCGGCGCAGCCGGGCGAGCGAGGGCAAAGCCAACTGGAGCATTGCGTGGTCTAAAACCGGCGAAAGTGTTCATTAAAAAAGCTTCATCGAAGGGGGCCGTCGATCTTTGATAGCGCTTCGTCATGTTTCCATCACCCAGGTATCTTTAGTGCCGCCGCCTTGCGAAGAATTCACCACCAACGACGCTTCCTTCAGCGCAACCCGCGTGAGGCCGCCGGGGACCATGCAAATCTTTTTGCCCGATAGCACGAAGGGGCGCAGATCGACATGGCGGGGGGCGATGCCTTGCTCGACATAAGTGGGGCAGGTCGACAATGCCAAGGTGGGTTGAGCGATATATTTATCCGGGTTCGCAAGAATGCGTTCGCGGAAATCTTCCCTTTGGGCTTGGCTGGACGTGGGACCGACCAACATGCCGTAGCCGCCGGAGCCGTGGACTTCCTTCACTACCAGTTCCTGTAGATGACTGAGGGCATAGGCGAGATCATCTTTTTTCCGCAATTGCCAGGTCGGGACGTTTTGCAACAACGGTTTTTCGCCCAAGTAATATTCGATCATGTCGGGCACATGCGGATACATCGATTTGTCGTCGGCGACGCCGGTGCCGATCGCGTTCGCAAGTGTGACCGTGCCCGCCTTGTAGGCGCCGAATAAACCGGGCACGCCTAGCGCCGAGTCCGGACGGAAGACTTTGGGATCTAAATAATCGTCGTCGATACGTCTGTAAATCACATCCACTTTTTTGGGGCCGCGTGTGGTGCGCATGTACACGGTGTCGTTGCGCACCAGGAGGTCTTGTCCTTCGACCAATTCGATTCCCATCTGCTGCGCAAGGAAGGTGTGTTCGAAATACGCGGAGTTGTAGGAACCGGGCGTGAGCAGCACGACCGTAGGGTCGAGAACGCCCTCCGGAGCGACCTGCCTGAGGGTGTCGAGCAACAAATCGGGATAGTGATCGATCGGCGCGACCGGATTGTTCGCGAACAGATCGGGGAAAAGCCGCATCATCATTTTGCGGTTTTCCAGCATGTAGGAAACGCCGGAAGGCACGCGCAAGTTATCTTCCAACACGTAGAACTCGCCTTCACCCGCGCGCACGACATCGACCCCGGCGATATGGGCGTAGATGCCCCCCGGGACATCCATGCCCTGCATCACTGCGCGGTATTGCATGTTGTCCAGCACTTTGCGAGGGGGGATGATGCCTTCCCGCAGAATCGTTTGATCGTGATAGATGTCGTGCAGAAACAGGTTGAGCGCCTTGACCCGCTGTTCGAGGCCTCGTTCGAGGAGCTTCCAATCGGCGGCCGGCAAAATTCGTGGAATCAGGTCGAAGGGAATCAGGCGCTCCGCGCCGGCGTCTTCGCCATAGACCGTGAATGTGATGCCGACGCGATGGAACATCACATCGGCTTCTTTGCGTTTCTGTGCGATGTACTCGGACGTCAGTTGACCGGCCCATTGTTCGTAGGCCTGGTAATGCGGTAGCACTTCCCCACCGCAGCCTCGCATCTCGTCAAAACAGAGGGTGGGTCGTGCAGTCATTGATGTCTCCACTCGCATCTTTCCCCATTGAGAGGGAGGTTGAGCAATGCCTATGCCACCGCACTAAGCCGAAGAATTCATAACGATACTTGGGAAAGTGGCGGGGGAGCATGCACGCATTACGTGCTATTGCGGAGCAGGCGCCGCTTTGCGGTGCATGGCGCCCGGGGAGCCTGCTCAGATCCGTATGCGCCCTGCAGGATCCTGTCGGTAAAACATACAGAATTGCTCGTACAGCCTGCCGTAGTGTTGTCGCAATTGCTGAGGATTCACGAAAAAGGCCTCGCTCATGACCGCGAAGAACTCCGCCGGGTCTTCTGCCGCATAGGCATCGAAGGGCAGCTCAATACCCTGGCCGTTAATGGGATGAAAATTGTCGCTATCGCCGTATTTTCGTAAACCGCGCTCAACCGCGCGGCAGAATCGCGCATAAGTCGATTCCAAGGTATCGAACCATTCCACCGGATTCATCGGTGGATGCGGCATTGGAAAGCCGTCGGCATCATCCTTATGCAACATGTCCAGCTTGTGGGCGAACTCGTGAATGACAACGTTGAAGGATTCGCTGCCCGACGCGCCGGTTTCGATATCGTCCCAGGACAATACGACTGGCCCGCCCGACCAGGTTTCGCCCGCAAGTTCGTCTTTCCATTCGTGCACGACACCAGCTTCGTCGGTATGAGTGCGCGCTACACGAAAGCCACCGGGATAGATAACGATCCCTACCCAGCCCGCATAACAGCTCAAGTCAAGGTTGAGAATCGGAAGGCAGGCTTGTAGCGCAATCGAGAGACGCACCTCGTCGAGCAATTCGAAACCCGCCGCCCCATGCATTTCTTTTTCATGTAAAAAAAGAATGGCGAGTTCACGCAGTCGCAGTCGCTCGTTGGCGTCGAGCCCTTCGAGAAACGACAGTTGACCTTCGATGCGCGTCCACGACGCGGGATCGATTCGAGTTCGGCGCAGAATGCGGCGCCGACGCCACTGACGCAGCCAGCTCATCGGTTTTCTTTGGATTGGCGACGAGGGATTATGCCTTGAAGAGCATAAATTCCTGAACCACAGAGCACACAGAGAAGTCCTTAAAAGCTGTTCACCACGGAAATCACGGAGGACACGGAGAAAAGCAAGAAGCTTTAGTCATTCCCCCAGTTCGAGCGGGGTTTCGAGGACGTACCCGCGTACATTCGAGCCGAGAGAACGGGCGAGCCTCCGGCGAGCTCCAGGGAATCCAGTAAGCGGCCAAATGCTGGATGCCCGTTTGCACGGGCATGACGAAATAAGGGTTTCTCCG
>DATEEW010000229.1:0-10810 GCA_035280965.1 Burkholderiales bacterium | reverse complement strand
GGGCACCACTTTAAAAGGCGCTTTCGCAACGCGGAAGCGCTTTTTTATTGGAGCCAAAACTTTCCCAATGGGAAAAATTTCAGCGCAGGCTAATGGCCGCTTGCGGCCGTTATGCCGGAACTAAAATCAAAAGCAAGGTGTGCCCACCCCGGGCACCACTTCTACAAAATAAAAAAGGCCCGCGTGAGCGAGCCCTTTTTTTCCAGTCGATTTGCTTAAGCCGCGGCGGTATTCGCCGGCGCGCTTTTCGCTGTCGGCTCCACTGCTTCGAGACGGTAGCCGTGTTGATACACGGCAGTGAGACGCCAGCCGTTTTCTGTATTGAGGCCCAGTTTGAAACGCAGGCGGCTGATGTGCGTATCGACAGTTCGCGTGTTGAGATCCGGGTTGCGGCCCCACACAGTTTCCAGAATATGACCGCGAGATACGAGATTGCCCACATTGCGGAACATGAAGACCGCGAGGTCGAAATCTTTTTGCGTCAATTCGACCGCTTCGCCATTGCGCTTGATGATGCGATGGTCCAGGTCGATTTCGAATTCGCCGACCCGCATGGGTTCGGATTTGCCGATTTGAGGTTTGGAGCGACGGCCCAGGGCTTCGATGCGTGCAAGCGTTTCGGCTTTGCGCAAGGGTTTGACCAGGTAGTCGTCCGCGCCGGCGCGCAACACACGCACGATGTCGTCTTCGCGGTCGCGCGCGGTGGCGAACAGCACCGGAATGTTATCGCGCACATTGAGACGCACCCATTCGAGCACGATGTCGCCGTTGACGTCGGGCAATTCCCAATCGATCAACAGCAAATCGAAGCTGTCGCGCGTCAGCACGCGCATGAAATCTTTTGAACGGTTGAAGGTGTGGCAGGCGTGACCGGCTTCCTGCAGCCAGAGCTTCACCAGATCAGTCTGGCAGGGATCGTCTTCTAGCAATGCGATACGCATGGTCGCTGCGGCTTTTGGGCCGTCCTATTTATATACGATGTGCAAGCATTCCAAATAGCGCTTGAGGGCTTCGATCTGCCGTTTCAACATATCGAACTCGCTGGCTTTCGCCGCGCATTCGATGGCATCGCCGATTCGACTGATTTCCGCAAATCCGTAACCGCCGCCTGCGCCCTTCAGCATATGGCCGATCTGACGCATTCGCTCATGATCACACTGTTCCAGCGCCGATTCGAGATGCAGAACATCCGCATGTCGATTGGCGATGAAGCGGGGCATAAGCGGTCGCAGTTCTCCGGCGACGCGAATCTCAATGCGTTCGGGATGCATGCAGAGAGGATTCTATTGAGCAGATCGTATTCTGGCGCGGGAATTTTCCCGCTGAAAGGGGGAACGTCGTCGTCAAAGCACGACTATTTGGCGCGCAGAGGGTTTTTCAAGCGCGTCCTCCGACGCGGCGCGAACTGCGCAGTACCGGCCTCAAGCTGCTCCGCAGGGACTCCAGCGCAATGGGTTTGTGGATTACGCCGTCGCAACCGGAGGTGAGCGCACGTTCGACTTCCACTCCCTCGTGATGCGCCGTCAGGGCGAGGATCGTTCCGCTGTAGTTACGCGTGCGCAACACGTTGACCGCCTCGTGACCGTTCATCAGGGGCATTTCCATGTCCATCAAAATCGCGTCGAAATTTTCGGCCAAGGCGGTTTCCACTGCCGCGAGACCGTTCGAAACCGCGACGGTCTCCAGCCCCAGTCGACGCAACTGCAATTCGATGAGCAGACGAATGTCTTCATTGTCTTCTGCAAGCAGAACGCGGCCGTGTAGCGGTTCGCGCATCGCGCGCGCTTCTTCGATCGAACGTACGCCTTCGGCCTGCGTAACCACTTCGCAGGGTACGCGCACGCGGAACACCGACCCCATCGCCGGCTGTGACGTGACTTCGATGCTCCCGTCCATCAACTCAACCAGTTCGCGCGTGATCGCAAGCCCTAGCCCGGTGCCGCCGAAGCGTTGCGCAACGCTGGAATCCGCCTGTTCGTAAGGTTCGAAAATGCGGGCGAGCGCGTGTTCTGGAATACCTGTACCGGTATCGTGCACTTCGATCGCCAACGCGGCCACATGCCAGGATGCGCTTAACTCGACGCTACCCGACTGAGTGAACTTCAACGCGTTGCCGACGAGGTTCATCAGGATTTGACGCACGCGAAAGGCGTCCAACATCAGCGCGGGCGGCAAAGGCGTCGACTTGACGAACTTCAGGCGCAAGCGTTTTTCCTGCGCCAAACCTTGTAGCGTGTTGATGACATCGCGGCACAGTTGTTCCGGATCTTCGGGCGCCGGCGCGATGATCAAAGTACCGGCTTCGATTTTCGCCAGATCGAGGTTGTTGTTGATCAGCGCAAGCAGATGTTCGCAGTTGTGTCCAATGATCGCGCTGTTGTGAATACGTTGATCGCGCCCGAGGTCTTCGGTGAACTGGTTGACTTTGTTGAAGCCCATGATCGCTGTCAGGGGCGTGCGCAGTTCGTGGGTAAGCTGGTTGAGGAATTCGCTTTTGAGTCGATTGGCCTGACGCGCGGCCATTGCCTCGTAACGCAGTCGACGGCGTTCGCCCGAAATGTCGAAAAGCCAAATCGCCAGCACGCCGGTCCAGGCAGACAAACCCCCTGTCGCGGCAAACAACCAATTCGACTGCATGCCGAACGCGAAGAGCGCGATGCCCATCGCGAGGCATAAGGTCGGCAAGCCGAAAAACACCAATAGAAAACCGCGTCCGGACGCTTCGCCGCCGCGAGCCAACAGCAACAGGGGCAACGCGAGCGCCAAGAGCGCGATCGATGAATCACAGACGAAATTCGACGGCGTGAGCACGCTGCCCGCGTCGAGCATTGCATAAGCGAGCGCCGAGAATTGCAGTCCCGACATCCGGCCAACCGGGGTGTAGACCTGTGTTCCACCGACAAAGCTGGAACTGCCGATAAACACCGCTTTGCCTTTTATTTCTTTCCCTAAGCGGGTCAAGGTCGCACTTTGCGTCGCGGCTCGCACCAGTTCATAAAAAGGAACCACGCGCAGACTGCTGGCATTGGAGGGGAAGCGAAGCAACGCCTTGCCGTCCGACGACAGAGGCAGGCTTTCGTCGCGCACGCGCAAACGGGTCCGATCCCACCGCGCTTCCACCGCCTCGGGTTCGGCGGCCATCAAGGTCGCCAACGGCAGGCTGGGAAATACGAATCCTTGACTGCCGTGGAAGAGCGGCAAGTGCCGCACGACACCGTCTTCATCGGCCGTTACGCTATTAACGCCGACTCGCGCTCTTTCGGTCAGATGTGCGAACGGCAACTTGACGTAGGGCCATTCCTCGTAAGGACGCCGCGCTGCTTCGTCCTTGCCCTTGATCCCCGCGAGGTTGTAGCGCGCATCGCGCCCCATTGCCGCGTGTTCCAGTTGCAACTGATAGTCGGCATCGGCCAAAAGTGCTACCGGTAGCCCGGCACCGGTCAACACGACATTGGGACGCAAGGTGGCGGCGAACGCCTGATCGCCCTCGCGTCGTTCGGCGAGCAGCATGTCGTAAGTAATGACATGTGCGCCATGGTCGTTCAGATAGCGCTGCACGAATGCAAACGCTTCATGATCGTAAGGCCAGGGACCGAGGGCTTGCATCAAGACGCCCAGCGAGGTCTCGTCGATATCGAAAACGACAATGTCGTCGAGGGGAATGGAAGTGGCGAGCGCGCGTTGCAAAGAATCTTGCACCCACCCGTCGAGACGATCGTAGAGCGTGGTGAAAGCGAACACGGTCGCGGCCAGTAAGCCGACGAAACAAACCAGCAATGCCTTAAGCGCAAAATTCAAGCGATAGCGAAGCGAAGGCATACAGAGCAGGCCTGACCATAAAGACGTGAGATTCTATAGAAAGAGCCTCGGGCTCACATCCGCTAAATAGCTATAAAAGCGGGCTTTTTGCAGGCATGTGCATTGCAATACTTGCTATTCTTCTCGAATTGTCCATTCAGGGCGCATCCGACCCCGAACGTTGATACCGGGTAAGCGCCTCCTGATTCGCATCGATTACCGCATCAACCGACTTGCCGCTCGCGCGTGCCGCGCGAATTTGTTCGACCATGCGACTCATCGGGGAGTCGTCGTAGATTACGGTGGCGCGCTCTTGACCGGGCGCGTTCCGTTTCGCGCGGATCACCATGCCGCGTATCGTCCGCGGAGGCGGGACGGATTGTTTTTCGAGTTCGGCGAGGGCCGCGTCGTAGGCTTGAAAAACTTCATCCAGCGGACGACCTGCCGCGCGCGCCGCGCGAATATCATCGAGCAAGGTATTCAACTTTTTAGGCGCGACTTGCGAGCGCTGCGGTGGGCGCAAGTGCGCTGCTTCGCGCGAAGCAGCGGCGAGTTGCTCGGCGGTCGAAAGGGTGCGCGCGATGCGCAAATTGCCATAGCGGACGCTCCATTTCAGCGCGGTATCGCCATTTTCGTTCGCGGCAGTCGTGTCCGCGCCTGCGGTTAGCAGGCGTTGCGCAAGCGACTCGTGCCCTTCGCGGGCCGCCATCATGAGCACGCTTGAGCCGTTGGTGGATCGCGCATTCACATCGGCGCCTTTTTCGATCAACAAACGTGCGATCGTTTCGTGTCCGGCGAAAACCGCGTAGTGCAGAGCAGTCCACTGTCGATCCGGTCTGTTGATTTGTGCGCCGTGCTCGAGCAACCATCGCACGGCGTCCAAGTGACCGCGCCAGGCCGCGTGCATAAGCGCTTGTTCGCCTTGCGGGTTGACCGCGTTGACGTTTGCTCCGCGTGAATGGAACAGCGTCATGACGGTCAGATTGCCTTCCCAGGCGCCGATCATCAGACCGGAGCCAATCCGATCAGCCATGAAATCAGGAGGTAAGCCCTCGTCCAGCCATCGTTTCGCGCTACGCAAATCGCCCGTTTCCACGGTGACACCGAACAGAACGGGATCCACGGTGGCGGCGAAAACGGGTGTGGTGAAAAATAATGTCGCCGTGATCAGAACCAACAGTATTCCGTGCGAACGGAGAAAGCGGGGGGCTTGAGGCATCGCAGCTTGCCAGCGAAGAGAAAACACACGCATATTCGGTAGATGGGCCTTAAAAGTCAAAATCGGAAAGCTCCAAAAACGAGCTACCGCATGGGTTGGGCATTGCTATTGTCATTGCTGCTGTCCGTCGCGTTCCATATGTTGGCATTGGGCATCGCGAATATTTCGATGCACGCACAGCGCTCGCCCCCGCAGCGGACGCTATTGCACGCTGAACTGCGGCCTTTGCAAAAGGAACTACGGCCCGAAGCTGAAGAGACGGAATTGAAAAATACGATTGTCGAGCCGGAACCTGCCACGGAGCCTACACCCGAGCCGGTGATATCGACTGCAGCGCCCCGCGCCAACGAGAAGAAAGTCCGTCAAGCCGAAACGCTGTCTGAGAAAAAGCTCGAACGCGTGCTGGAACGGGTTTCGGATCGCGTGTTTTATCCACCCGAAGCGGTGGCCAACGGCTGGGAAGGCGAGACCGTCCTGCTCGTGGAAATGGATCGGCGCGGTACGATCCAACGCGTGAGCGTGGCCAGTAGCTCTGGGTATGCCGTGCTCGACGAGGCGGCGATTCGGGCGTTGAGCGGTCGACGCAGCCTGGGCCCGGGTTTACAAGAAAAAGCGGTTTTATTGCCGATTCGTTTCGAACTCGATTGAATTGTTTCCGATCGGCGACAATCAGGCGCTTGCTTTGCATCCGTTAGCACGGGAACGGAGGCTTTATTTCATTCGACGGCTCAAATTTCGCACAAACCGCTTATACGTTGGGGAGTAGTGTTATGGAGTCGCACGTAGATTGGCTTAACTCCATGGGTGCCGCAGGAAAAGTTTTACAGAAGGTTCCGGACGTCGAGCCGGCATACCGCACCGAGTTGCAGATTGCCCTGGAAGAATTGGGGCGCACTCGGGCTGCATTGCGCTGGGCCGAACAGCGTTATTTTGTCGTGGTGGAAGCGATGGAAGAGGGCATGGTGCTGCTAGACGAGCACGGCAGCCTCGCCACCGTGAACCCCAGCGCCCGCATGATGATTGGCGACAACGCGGCGGTAATGCGCTGGCTCTGGGGCGAAGAGCCCGAAAAACACACGCCCGGAAAACATCCCGCGACCGAAACGCTGCTGGACGGCAAACCTCGCACGGCGATCGAAATGCCCCATTGCGGGCCGGATGGCGTCGTACGCTGGCTGAACGTGAATGCGCGCGCCGTATTCGATATGGATCACGCGCGGATCGTCGCGGTCTTGTGTTCGTTTTCCGATATCAGCGAACACAAATCGCTGGAGGCCGAACTCCAAAGACAAGCCACCATCGACGCGTTAACCGGTGTCTACAACCGTCGCTATATCGAGCGGCGTCTGTTGGAAGAATTCAATCGCGCGCAGCGTTCGGACCAACCGCTCTCCGTGGCGATGCTCGATATCGATTCCTTCAAATCGGTGAACGATCAACATGGTCATGTGGGCGGCGATTGCGCGCTCAAAATGTTCGCCGAGGCATTAAGCATGAGCATGCGCGGGCAAGATTTGGTGGCGCGTGTAGGGGGCGATGAATTCTGTGTTGTCCTGCCCAATGCCGATACCGCCAGCGCCGCTGTCGCGCTGGAAAGATGTCTGGCATCGATCAGTACGACGCAGATCGACGTGGATGACGAAAAATTCTTCATTTCCGGTTCGGCTGGGGTAGCAAGCATGGTCCCCGGCATGACACCGATTCAATTGATGCAACAAGCGGATCGCGCGCTGTACAGCGCGAAACAGGCCGGCCGTAATCGCGTCACCGTCGCGAAATCTTAGGGAAGCTCCGATTTAGTGGTTTTTGAAATCCGAGCTTCCCCAAATTTGCGCGCAATTTTAAGGGCGGCAGCCCCTTAATCAAACATTCCTTAGGGTACGCGCATCCGCGATCGAGTGGGTGTCGCGCGGACGGCTATAATGCTTGCGCCCTCTTCCATTTCCCGACCCATTCGTGACCGCTCCCGATCTAGGCAAGCTGAGTATCGATCGCAATACACCGCGCGCTCGCAGTGGGTTCAAAATAAAAATCCTGATCGCCCTCGCCGTCGTGATTGCTGTGGCGGGGGGCTTCTTCGCGCGCGTCAACGCCGCGCGCAGCGTGCAGGCCGCGAATGTAACGCTCGCCTATCCGGCGCAAGCCATCACGCAACTGAATGCGACGGGTTACGTCGTTGCGCAGCGCAAAGCTTCCATCGCCTCCAAAGCCACCGGACGTCTGGAATGGTTGGGCGTTTCGGAAGGTAGCCGTGTCGCAGCGAACGAAGTCATCGCGCGACTGGAAAGCGGCGATGTGGGCGCTGATCGCGAACAGGCGCGCGCGAATATCAAAGTGGCGCAGGCCAATGTCGAACAAGGGCGCGCGGAACTGGAAGATGCGCAAAACGCTTTCGAACGCTCGCGCGAACTCGTAGCGAAGAAATACATCGCCGAGTCGGCGCACGATAGCGCCAAGGCCCGCTACGATAAGGCGCGAGCCGCTTTGAAGAGCCAGCAAGCTTCGCTCGCCGTCGCACAGGCCAATCTCAAGGCCGCCGAAGTAGATTTCGACCAAACCCTGATTCGCGCGCCCTTCGCCGGCGTTGTGCTGACCAAGAACGCGAATGTGGGCGATAACATCACGCCTTTTTCGAACGCGCTCGATACCAAAGGCGCCGTCGTCACCATGGCCGATCTCGAAACACTCGAAGTGGAAGCCGATGTCGCTGAATCTTCGCTCAGCAAAATCACGATCGGCCAGGCATGCCAGATCCAGTTGGACGCCTTGCCCGATCAACGACTCGCCGGCGTGGTGAATCGCATCGTGCCCACGGTCGATCGCGCCAAAGCAACGATTCTGGTGAAAATCCGCTTCGTCGACCGAGATCCGCGTGTATTGCCCGATATGAGCGCCAAAGTGGCTTTTCTGGAACGGACGCTGCGCGAAGATGAAAAGCAGGCGGTAATCGCCGTTCCCGCCGCCGCCGTAATTCAGGAGGACGGCGAGAGCAAAGTGCTGCGTATCGAGGATGATCGCGCGGTACTGACCAAAATACAGGTCAAACGCAATCTGGGCGATTTGCGCGAAGTCGGCGGACTCGAGGCCGGCACGAAAGTGGTGCTGGAGCCGCTCGATCCAAAACTCGACGGCAGAAAAATCAAAATCGAAGCGAAGTCGTGAGCGCCGCAGAACCTCTCGTCTCGCTGCGCAAGGTCGTCAAGGGCTATAAGCGCGGTGATCAACGCGTGCCCGTGTTAAGCGATATCAGTTTCGACATTCAGGCCGGCGATTTTCTCGGCTTGATGGGGCCTTCTGGCTCGGGCAAAAGCACTTTGCTGAATTTGATCGCGGGGATCGACAAGCCCGATTCTGGCGAAGTCCTGGTCAACGGCGTCGACATCACGCAGCTTGGCGAAGCGGACCTCGCGGACTGGCGCGCAGCCAACGTGGGTTTCATTTTCCAGTTCTACAACCTGATGCCCGTGCTTACCGCTTTCGAGAACGTCGAGCTGCCGTTAATGCTGACAAATCTGTCGCGCACCGAACGACGTGAACGTGTCGACATGGCGCTGACGCTGGTCGGACTGGCCGACCGCATGGAGCACTACCCTTCGGAACTATCAGGCGGTCAGCAACAACGCGTGGCTATTGCGCGAGCGGTGATCACCGATCCTACCTTGCTGGTTGCCGACGAACCGACCGGCGATCTGGATCGGCATTCGGCTGAGGAAATTCTGGCGTTGCTCGATCGCTTGAATGTCGAACTAGGCAAGACCATCATCATGGTGACGCACGACAAACGCGCTGCCGACCGGGCGCACGCAATCATGTATTTGGAGAAGGGCGAACTATCGAGCGCAGAAGGCGTTGCCGAACGTTCACTGCACCCGCAGCGTCATTAGTATTGGTTTTGGGGTTGGTCGTGGAGTGGGCCTTTTGGCTGATTTCCGGGTTTCAACGGCGCAAGCTGAGCGGTAATCGTGGTCTCCGGTTCGAGCCAGACATAGCAGGCGCCGAAGCCGATTAGTAGAGCCATGACCAAGCGAAACACGTATAGACCGTTCATGAGCGCAGTGCGTGGAGCAAGTGAAAAGAGTGATTTGAAGCATAGGACGTCGAAGGTGTTTTCGCTACGACGCGATGGCAATATGTAAAGAATCGCCGTTGATATGAATATCGAATCATTTTGAATAAACGCATACGTCGATGCTGCTTCGCCTGATCCTTCGCAATGCCTTGAGACACAAGTTGCGCACCGGTTTGACGGTGGCCGGCCTCGTAGTCGCCATTTTGGCCTTCGGTTTATTACAAACAGTCGTGGAAGCCTGGTACGGCGGCGCCAATGCGGCCTCGGCAAACCGCCTCATCACGCGCAACAAAGTCTCGCTGACTTTTCCGATGCCCGCGAACTACCTGCAGAAGATCCGTTCCGTCGAGGGAGTGGCTTCCGTCGCAGCGGCCAACTGGTTTGGCGGCATTTATCGCGATCAGAGCATGGAGAACTTCTTTCCAAAATTCGCGGTGGATGCCGAACCCTATTTCGCCATGTATCCGGAGTATGTCGTCGACGAAAAACAGTTTCGCGACTACTTGCGCGATCGCAAGGGCGCCATAATCGGCCGCAAACTCGCAATCGCGCACGGTTTTGAAATCGGCGATGTGATTCCTGTGCAGGGCGATATCTTTCCCGGCAATTGGGATTTCACGGTGCGCGCGATCTACGACGCGGGCGAGCCGACGGCCGACACCTCAGCGCTGTTTTTTCATTACGAGTACCTGAACGAAACGCTACGCAAGCGCGCGCTGCGTCGTTCCGATCAGGTCGGGGTCTATGTCGTTGCGATCGAAGATGCCGATCGCGCCCCGGAAATCAGCAAGAACATCGACGCGCTTTTCGAAAATTCGGCGGCGGAAACTTTGACCGAAACGGAGAAGGCTTTTCAGATCGGTTTCGCCAAACAGACGGAAGCCATCGTGATCGCGATCCGCTTCGTTTCCTACGTAGTCATTTTCATTATTCTGGCGGTGATGGCGAATGTCATGTCGATGACGGCTCGCGAACGCATGCCCGAATACGCCACTTTGAAAGTCTTGGGATTCAGCCCCACATTCGTCGGAGGGTTGATTCTGGGCGAGTCGGTTGCGATCTCGGCGCTGGGGGCGGGAATCGGCATGTTGTTAAGCTTTCCGTTAATCGACGGCTTCGGCTCGTTGCTGGGAAATTTGTTTCCCGTTTTCGGCATCAGTCAAAGCACGCTATGGTTGCAAATCACTTGTGCGCTGGTGGTAGGTATCGCCTCTGCGCTCATTCCCATGCGCCGCGCGGCGCGGGTCAATATTGTCGAGGGTCTGCGTTTCGTAGGCTGAACTATGCGCATTCCCATCGCTTACTCCATCCGCAACCTCTGGGCGCGAAAACTTACCACGGTCCTCACCGCCGGCGGCATGGCGCTGGTCGTTTTCGTATATGCAGCTGTGCTGATGCTGGACGCGGGATTGCGCGCGGCCCTGGTTGCGACCGGTCAGCCCGATAACATCCTGATGACTCGCCGCGCTTCAAGTACAGAAGTGCAAAGCTCCATCGATCGAACGCAGGCGGCGATCATCGAAACGACCCCCGGCGTCGCCATTGGAGCGGATCTTCGACCGATGGTTTCCAAAGAGACCGTGGTGTTGATCACGCTGCCAAAAAGTGAGTCGGGCGTACTCACAAACATCACCACGCGCGGCATCGGACCCGCGGGCCTCGTGGTACGTCCGCAAATCGAAATTACACAAGGGCGCATGCTGAACTTTGGCACCTCCGAAATT
>DATEEW010000228.1:0-6275 GCA_035280965.1 Burkholderiales bacterium | reverse complement strand
GGACAGGAAATCAAAACGCGACCGTTTCAACTCGTCACCGGCCGCGTGTGGAAAGGAAGCGCCTTCGGTGGTGCGCGCGGCCGTACCGATGTGCCCACAATCGTCGATTGGTATATGGAAGGGAAGATCAATATCGACGATCTGATCACGCACACCATGCCTTTAAACGACATCAATCGCGCTTTCGATTTGATGCATGCGGGCGACTCGATCCGCAGTGTGGTGATCTACTGATGAGTTCGCTGCAAGTGATTTCCGAACACGCCTGCTTTGGCGGCGTGCAGGGCTTCTATATGCATGAATCGAGCGAGTGCTTCACCGAAATGCGGTTCTCCGTTTATAGGCCACCTCAGGCCAAACAACGGCCGGTGCCGGTGCTGTATTACCTCGCGGGACTCACTTGTACCGAGGAGACCTTCATGATCAAGGCGGGCGCGCAGCGCCTCGCTGCCGAATTGGGCCTAATGTTGGTCGCACCCGATACAAGTCCGCGCTCGCCGCGCATCGAAGGAGACGATGCAAGTTGGGATTTTGGATTGGGCGCAGGATTCTATGTAGATGCGATCCAGGCGCCTTGGCGCAGCCATTATCGGCTCTATAGTTATGTGACGCGCGAATTGCCGGAGATCGTGCAGCAGCATTTCAACGCGAACTATCGCCAGAGCATTTTCGGTCACTCGATGGGCGGCCACGGCGCGCTGGTGTGTGCATTGCGTAATCCAAATTTCTATCGATCGGTGTCGGCCTTCGCGCCTGTCGTGGCACCAACGCAAAGTCCTTGGGGGCAGAAAGCCTTCAGCAACTATCTTGGGTCGGACCAAACGGCTTGGCGTGATTACGATGCGAGCGAACTGGTGCGCGCGCGGCGTTACGAAAAAAAAATTTTGATCGATCAGGGTACGGCGGATAAATTCCTGAAGGAACAACTCATGCCGGATCGCTTCGCGACCGCCTGCGCCGAAAGCGACACCACGCTCGAATTAAGAATGCAAGACGGCTACGATCACGGTTATTACTTCATCTCGACTTTCATCGCCGACCATTTGCGTTTTCACGCAGCCGCGCTGCAGGACTAGAACTTTAAAACCTCGAACCACAGAGAACACAGAGGACACAGAGAAAAAGCATCAAAAGCGTTTCATCACGGAGAGCACGGAGGACACTGAGAAAAACGACGTTATGACTTTGGCTTGCTGGACGCGTTCGGAACGTGATCGGCGCTATGAACGAATTCTTTTTTGTTTTCTTCGTGCTCTCTGTGTTCTCTGTGGTTAAAGAAGTTTTTTAGGTTTCAAGGCCGCGGCACGTCCCGCGCCAAATCTTCTTCCAGGTCGAGTTGTTCGTCGAAATCATTTTGCGAAGACTCGTACACCGCCTCTTTTATGGCGCGCATCGCTTCGGGCGATTGTTCCGCAAGATAATTGGCGATGCCGCGACCTTCGTCCAGCAGTCGATCGTCGGGCACGCATTTCCAAATCAATCCCTTTTGCTGCGCCTCTCTTGCCGTGATTTTGTCCGCGAGCAAAAAAGTTCCCATTGCGCGCGCCGGCCCCAATAGACGAGGCAACAGCCAGCTCATTCCGCAACTGGGTGTTTGATGAATTCCTCGCAAAGTCGGCTCGAAACTCGCGCTTTCGCCAGCGATGACAATATCGCAGGCGAGGGCGATGCCCACGCCGGGACCACTCGCTTTGCCCGCGACGGCGCACACAACCGGAATTTCCAATTCCCAGATACTGCGCATCAGGTCAATTGCCGGGTCGATGTCCTGGGTTGCGTGCTCGCTACTTTCGCTAGCGTGATCTAGCGCCTGGTGTCCAGCAACCAACAACAAAGCACGCATCGGCTCCACTTCATCCAAACGCTCTAACAAAGCGGTTACCACCTCGAGTCGGCCCGGCTGGATATCCACGATACCGAAACCGTTTTCCTGTCGCATCGCGTGCGCGGTATCGTTCACGTCGCGCCCCCTTTTTTTAATTGTTCCGTCCACTCGCAGAGCCGTTTGAGCAATTTTTTCAACTGCTCGTCGGCCTGGGGAGCAGTCAGTTTCCCTGCTTGGTCGAAGCACTCTTGAGCCGCCGATATCATCATTTCGGGCTGAGTCAGGGTGTAGACGTTCAAAGCGCCGAGGATCTGCCTTAAATGGTATTGCGCTCGCGAAGTGCCCATCCCCCCAATGGTGGCGCCCATTATCGCGGCGGGTTTTGCTTTGAAGGGATTTTCGCCATAAGGTCGCGTTGCCCAGTCGATGGCATTTTTCAGTACTCCGGAGACGGAGTAGTTGTACTCCGGGCTGCCGAACAAGAGTGCGTCTGCATTGAGAATCGCTTTTTTAAAGGTGGTGACGGCTTGGGGCGGATTCTGTTCCTCGTCCTGATTGAAAGGGGGGATGCCGTCCAGAGTGAAAATGCTCAATGTCGCGTCTGTCGGCATGCGCTCGCGCGCGGCTTCGAGCAAATAACGATTAAAGGATTTCGCCCTTAGACTGCCGCAAATGCCAAGTACTTGGAGGGTCATGTAGCGCCTGCCTTTCGAAGTGCCTTAACCGAACTAGAAAGGCAATCCTTGCGCCTGCTTTAGAGCTCTGCCGGCGCCGGCGCTGGCCCGACAGTTGCTCCCATCTGGTTATGGCACCGGCTGCGACTACCGCGTGACAGCCGGGCAGGAGGCGAGCGTGGCTACACGCGACGCTTCAAAAAGCGGAAAGGATGTAACAATAAACCCGATATGGGCTCTAAGCGCCTTCTGCGCATCGGTTTATCGCCGCGCTTTATGCATAACGTTCCGCCGGAAATCGGCGGCGGGCGCAGTGCCGTGCAATATATGGTCGAGCCCATCGCGCACTGGGTAATGTCACACGACGCCCTTATTTTCATGATTCCTTCGATTGAATCCGGCGGATTGATCCGACGCGGGAATCTGCGTGTCGCCGATTACGTCACCGAACTGGACGGGCTGGTGCTTCAAGGCGGGGCGGACGTGAGCCCTCAGACCTACGGCGAATCGGCTCTGAGGGCCGAGTGGCAAGGTGATCGCGTCCGCGATCGATACGAGCTGGAACTGCTGCATGGCTTCATCGCACAAAAAAAACCGGTGCTGGGCATTTGCCGAGGTTGTCAGCTGATCAATGTCGCCTTCGGCGGCACGTTGTATCAGGACATCGCCACGCAGGTACCGGACACTATTGGTCATCATGATGCCGAAATATATGACCGTAACTTCCATCGCATCCGCTGGGCTCCGGGGTCGCGGCTCGCGAGTCTTTACCCCG
Source organism: Burkholderiales bacterium (assembly GCA_035280965.1). Taxonomy (GTDB): domain Bacteria; phylum Pseudomonadota; class Gammaproteobacteria; order Burkholderiales; family SG8-39; genus DATEEW01. The sequence goes on along the minus strand of DATEEW010000228.1, from coordinate 3,001 downwards.
GCTTTGAAACAGCACAAGTCAATACCATTCACCATCAAGCAGTGAAAAAACTCGGCAAGGATTTAATCATCGAAGCGCGCTCCGAACCCGATCAGGTAGTGGAAGCGCTGCGCTGGCAAGGCGATAGTTATGTATTCGGCGTGCAATGGCATCCGGAGCTGCACGATTATCGTGATCCCGATCTGATGGACGGCACACCGATCCTTGATGAATTTCTCGATGCGGCGCGCGAGCGCTCGTAGTTTGGTCCCTCAGTTGACCCCGCGTTTGACCCCTCAGTTTGACCCCATTCCGCGGCGCATGACAGAATCGGTCCGCCCGTTGTTTCCACCATTCGAATCCCACTCCCCATGCATTCCTTAATCATTCGCCTGCTGCGCGATCTTGGCATTTCCAATCCCGAAGAATGGGCAAATCTGCTCAATGCCTTCCTACGCATCGGGATCGTTCTTTTTCTTGCTTGGTTGGTATTGCTCGTGGCGGGGCGACTTATCCGCCTGTTTACCCGTTACATGGCGCGGCAGGAAAACGATCCGGAACAAAACAAAAGGGTCGAGACGCTGGCGCAGGTGTTTCGCTATATCGCTTCGGTGGTGGTCTTCATCGTAGCCGGCATGCTGGTGTTGTCCGAACTCGGAATTTCCATCGCACCGGTGTTGGCCACCGCAGGCGTAGCGGGTGTCGCCATCGGTTTCGGTGCCCAAAGCCTGGTGAAAGACTATTTCAACGGTTTCTGCATCCTGGTCGAAAACCAAATACGGCAGGGCGATGTGGTGCAAATCGCGGGTCTCAGCGGACTGGTGGAGGAAATGACCCTGCGGTATGTGCAATTGCGCGACTACGAAGGTAATGTGCATTTCGTTCCCAACGGGGCGATCACCACGGTCACCAACATGAGCCGAGGGTTTGCTTTTGCGGTGATAGATCTGGGCGTGGGTTACAAAGAGAATATCGACGAGGTCATGGCGGCCATGCGCGAAATCGCCGTGGATATGCGTAAAGACCCACAGTTCGCCTCGCGTATTCTGGATGAGCTCGAAATGGCAGGGGTCGAGAAGCTCGCCGATTCTGCGGTAATACTCCGCTGCCGGATCCGCGTGCTCCCCTTGGAGCAGTGGAACGTCAAGCGGGAATATCTGCGCCGCATTAAAACGCTATTCGACGAGCGCGGGATTGAAATGCCATTCAGGCAAGTGACGGTCAATACAACGCAGCCCGCTGCGCCCGCCGTCATCGCGGCTGCGGCCGCCGCTGCCGCTAGCGACGCTAAGGGCGCTTAACGCGGCACCGGCACCAACCCGTCCAAAGTAGCGAAGCAGGCATCGCGTGCCGTTTTGATGAAGTCCTGCACATAAGGCTGCTGCGCCGTGTCGCGCAGCGTCGCGGTGTACAAATCGCTCCACAAGCCTTTGCTGCCGATACGCCGCGCCGCGACGTAATCGTAATCCACGTAATTTTTTATGCCCCAGTTGGGTAAAGCGGCCACGCCACGTCGGCTGGCGACCAATTGCAGAATAGCCACGGTCAATTCAGTCGTTCGCCGCTTGGTCTTGATGCCCGCAGGTTTGAGCACATGACGTAACAGATCGATGCGCTCTTCCGGCACCGGATAGGTGATGAGCGTCTGTCCGGTGAAATCTTCCGCGCGCAAAAACTTTTTACGCTGAAGCGGATGATCGGGTGCCATCACGGCCAGAATTTCGAAACGGAATAGGGGCTGATAGACCACGCCGCGTCGACGCGGCGTTTCCGAAACGATCACCACGTCGGCGCGATTCTGTTGCAATAACTGCAGCGGATCGCTATGGAAACCCGATACCAGATCAAGATCCACTTCGGGCCATTCGATGCGAAAGCCATCCATCACAGGCATCAACCAATCGAAACAGGTGTGGCATTCCAGCGCGATGCGCAGCGTGCCTGCAGGTTGTTTCGCCAATCGCACCAGATCACGTTCTGCCGTTTGCACCGCTGCGTACACTTCTTTTCCGAGGGCGACCAAACGCGCACCCGCTTCAGTAAGGGCAACGCTTTGACCCTGACGTTTGATGAGCGGCAGACCGTAGCGTTCTCCCAAGGCACGCAACTGATGCGACACCGCCGACTGGGTCAAATAAACACGTTGCGCCGCACGCGACACGCTTCCCGTTTCGGCCAGCGCAATCAGCATACGTAAATGCCGAAGCTCCAAAGGGGCGCTCATGTATGAATATCATTCATGATTTATCTAAATACTTTCATTGGATTCATGAATGAGTCTGACCCAATATCGCGCTTCTTGCAAATCGAACGAGTTAAAAATGGCGCTCTCGCACAATCTTGGTTTTCCGCGCATCGGCGCGAAACGCGAACTGAAACAAGCCCTCGAAGCCTACTGGCGCGGTGAAATCGACGCCGAGCAACTCGAAAGCGTGGGGACGATGCTGCGTCGGCGCCATTGGATTCTGCAGAAAGAAGCGGGAATCCATTTCATTCCCGTGGGCGATTTCTCCTTTTACGACCAAGTGCTCGATATGAGCGTCTTGCTAGGGGCAGTGCCCGCGCGCTTCGAGTTGCCCGCCGGCGCACCGGATCTGACCGCTTATTTTGCGATGGCGCGCGGCACTGCCACGCAAGCTGCTTTGGAAATGACGAAGTGGTTCGATACCAACTATCACTACCTCGTGCCCGAACTGCAGCGGGAAATGCATTTCCGCATCGGTTCCGAACGGCTGTTCCGATACGTCGGCGACGCGCAAAGATTGGGTGTACGAGCCAAGCCTGTGCTATTGGGGCCGCTCAGCTTTTTGTATTTGGCGAAAATTAAAGGCGAGCAATTCGATCGACTCGATTTGCTCGAAGGTTTGGTCGCGGTTTATGCCGAAATTTTGGAGCGATTGCGTAAACAGGGCGTCGAATGGGTGCAAATCGATGAGCCCGTGCTGACGCTCGATCTCCCGCAGCCATGGATCGAGGCGCTGGATAGCACTTACGCGCGTTTGCATTCGGCCCGCAGCCCGAA
>DATEEW010000227.1:0-2599 GCA_035280965.1 Burkholderiales bacterium | reverse complement strand
TTCAAGCCGAGTGTGTGTCGTGTCATGCGCAAGGATTTTTGCCACCAGCAGATTTTTGTGCGACACCAGCCGCGCAATATCGGCCGTGGCAGGAGCGCGGAAAATTTCGTCGGGCGTTCCGTTTTGCAGCGTGCGACCGCGATGGAGAACGACCATGCGGTCCGCCAGCATCTGCGCTTCCGTCAGCGAGTGCGTGACGAAAATGACCGGGATATGGAGCCGCTGACGCAGATCGGCCAACTCTTCATAAAGCCGTTCGCGTGTGAGTTGATCCACCGCGGAAAAAGGTTCATCGAGCAAAAGGAGTTTCGGTTCACGTACGAGCGCCCGCGCCAAGGCGGTGCGCTGTTGCTGGCCGCCGGAGAGTTGATGCGGACGCTGATGTTCCAAGCCTTTCATGCGCACCGCTTCAATCCATCCACGCGCGCCGGCTTCGCTTGTGCCGGCGGCAAGCACGTTCTCCAACACGCTCATATGTGGAAACAGCGCGTAGCTCTGAAAAACGAAACCGACTGAACGTCGATGCACGGGCACGTCGATCCCTTGCGCCGAATCGAACCAGACTTCGTCGCCGATGCGCACGCTGCCGCCGTCGCCGCGCAACAGGCCCGCGATGATTTTGAGAATGGTTGATTTGCCCGAACCTGAAGGTCCGACGAGGGCAAGCAATTCGCCGGGTGCGCAATGCAATTCCGCGTCGAGTGTAATGGGGCGCTGCTGATGAATATCGACCTTCAGCATTAGCGGATCTGCCTGCGTCCGAGTCGCGTGGTAAACGCGAGCGCCAGGAGAGAAAGCGCGAGCAGCGTTCCGGACATCCAGCCGGCCGCTTGCATGTCGAAGGCCTGCACTCGATCGTAGATGGCGATGGCTACGGTTTTTGTTTCGCCGGGGATATTGCCCCCAACCATCAACACGACACCGAACTCGCCGATCGTGTGCGCGGCGGTCATGACAAAGCCCGAAAGAACGCCCGGCCACGCCAGCGGTAATTCCACCTTGAAGAAAGCGCGCCAAGGCGACATGCCGCACACGCGCGCGGCCTGATGAACCTCCAGGGGAATCGCCTCGAAGGAGCGCTGCATGGGGATGAGCGCGAAGGGAATGTTCACCAGCACCGAAGCCAGAACCAACCCCTCGAACGAAAACGCGAGCGGATGGCCTGTTATGCGCTCATACAACGCACCCAACGGCGAAGCGGAGCCGAGTGCGACCAGCAAGTAATAGCCCAGTACCGTTGGGGGCAATACCAGCGGCAATGCCAGCGCCGCTTCGATCAGCCATTTTCCTTTGAAGGTGGACCATGCCAGCAGACGCGCCGCCAACGCGCCAAAAGGAAGAAGGAGCAGACTGGTCGCAAACGCGAGATATAGCGAGAGCTTGAGCGCGCTCCAATCCAAGAATCATTCCCCAGGCAAAGCAAAACCGAAACGTTTCAGGATAGCGCGCGCCTCAGGTTGCTGCATGTATTCGTAAAAGGGGCGCGCCGTTTCGGCACCGCGCTTGAGCAAGACCATGCGTTGTTTCAAGGGCGCGTGCCAATCGGCGCTTAATATGACATAAGTGCCGGCCTTCGCGAAATTAGGCGACATGGCGAGCGAAAGCGCGAAAATCCCCGCCTGCGCCGAACCGCTGGCGGCGAACTGCGCCGCTTGCGAAACGTTTTCACCTAGCACCAGACGATCTTGCACCGCGTCCCAAAGTTTGTTCGCTTGCAGAACCTCGCGGGCCGCGCGGCCATAAGGCGCGAATTCCGGGTTTGCGATCGCCAGTTTTTTCAGGCGGCCATCGGCAACCGCGCTATGCAAATCCTGCAATTGAGCATCCGCCTTGATCGGAGAATTTTTCGGCACGAAAAGAACGACATGGCCTTCGGCATATAAAACGCCTTCGTCCTGCGTCAGTCCCTGCTTTTGCAGGGCATATACAAAGCCTTCGTCGGCGGAAAGGAACATGTCGAAAGGCGCGCCCTGGGCAATCTGACGGGCGAAGTTGCCCGAGGATCCATAACTCACGCGCAGTGCACCCTTTCCGGCCGCTTCATAGGTTTTAGCCACTTCATCCAGCGCGAACTTCAAATCGGAAGCGGCGGCAATGGTCGGCACTCCCTGCGCGCGGACGCCAATCGAAGCAGTCAAACCGATAACGATCATCAGCGTACGCAATAACATTGGGCACCTCCAGGCAGATAGGGCGCATCCTAGCGATAACGCCGCCGAACACCAATATGCGTTGCTAGACATCGGTGTTCGGCCTCGATTCAGCGTTTGGTGTAGCGCCATCCTGCCGATACAACCTCCCTCCCTCATACGCATGAGCGATGGACTGCTCGCTGCGTTACCGCGTGGTGCCGGAGCACGCCGAGCAGGAACCGTTACCAGACGCGCGCGGCTTGACGCCACGCGAGCCGAATCAAGGTGCGGCAAATCCATGCCGCGCGAAAATCGCCTGCGCTTGAGGCGAGAGGATGAAATCGGCGAAAGCCTGCCCTTTCGCGTTAAAGGCGGTCAGACCATAATCCGCACCCACCGCCAACTCGGCGGGTAGTTGCACGACTTGCAACGCCGGGACTTCTTTTTTTGCAGCGACGGCATTGGTG
>DATEEW010000226.1:0-3630 GCA_035280965.1 Burkholderiales bacterium | reverse complement strand
GTGTTGATCACGCTGCCAAAAAGTGAGTCGGGCGTACTCACAAACATCACCACGCGCGGCATCGGACCCGCGGGCCTCGTGGTACGTCCGCAAATCGAAATTACACAAGGGCGCATGCTGAACTTTGGCACCTCCGAAATTGTGGTCGGCAGCAACATCGCCGAACGCTTCGACGGTGCCGGCGTCGGGGACCGTCTGCGCTTCGGCGGCCGAGAATGGATGGTGGTGGGTGTATTCGATGCGGGCGGCTCTGCTTTCGATTCGGAAGTGTGGGGCGATAGCGAGCAATTGTTGCAGGCATTCAGACGGCCGAACTTTTCCTCGGTGATTGCGCGGCTGGCGGACGAGAATAATTTCGATGTCGTGAAACAGGTGCTGGAAAGCGATCAGCGCATGCAAGTCGACGTCAAGCGCGAGCGGCAGTTCTACGAAGAGCAGTCGCAACAGATGTCGAGTTTTATCAGGTATCTGGGGATCTTCCTGTCTGTGGTGTTTTCGATCGGCGCCATGATTGGCGCGATGATCACCATGTACGCGGCCGTGGCCAATCGCACCGGCGAGATCGGTACCTTGCGCGCGCTGGGTTTCAGACGCGGCGGCATTTTGATTGCGTTCCTGCTCGAATCCCTCGCGCTCGGCATCGTGGGTTGGATCATCGGGCTTGGGCTCGCCTCGCTGATGCAGTTCGTGCATATCTCGACCATGAATTGGCAATCCTTTGCCGAACTGGCTTTTTCCTTCGATCTCACGCCGGGCATCGTGCTGCAGTCGCTGATATTCGCTCTGGTGATGGGTTTCGTCGGCGGTTTTCTGCCCGCGCGGCGCGCGGCGCGTTTGCAAATCGTGGATGCGCTAAGGGCGGCTTAGGGCGCATATAAGCTACAATCGCGGCGCTTCGAATTCGATCCTCGCCGTGTTCCCGCAAAAATCCCGCCTTTCCGCTATTGCACGCATCGCACTTATTGCGATGCTTTGGCAATTGTTGTGGCCGCTGTCCAATGCAATGGCGGCGCAGCAGGGCTTGCCCGGCGAAACGCCGATCTGTACGGCGAGCGGCATCAAGTGGATCAAAGTCGGCGAGCAGGCGCCCGACGAACGCAGCGAGTCGCGTCCGCATTGTCCCTTATGCGTGCTGGGGCAGGGCGATGCACCTATAGTCGTTGATAGCCACAGTATTGTCATCCCCGCTTCGCCGGCTATCGAAGCGCGGCCGCTTCTAAACCCGCCTGTACTGCTTTCGCTCGCGCAAGCCGCACCACCTCCCGCGCGCGGGCCACCCTCGAACTCCTGAACTGAAAGTCGTGCGGCCGCGTGCCGCGCTTGTACGTTCGCTCGCGCGCTTGCTCGAGCCCAGGGAGTCTTCAATGAAAAAGCTATTGCAGGTGGGCATTTGGCCCGCCGCAGCGATTTGCGCATGCGCGCACGCACAGTCGCCAGAAACGATATATGAGCTCGATGCCGTCATCGTTACCGCGGCGCCGAGCCCGGACGGTCCGACACTGACTCAGCCGAGTCTGCGGGTGGCCAAGGAACGTATCGAACAAACGCCCGGCGGTGTGGCCATTGTTGATGCGGAAGAGGCCAATCGAAGCCGCGCGCTGAATATGAGCGACACTTTTCGATATACGGCCGGTGTGTTGGCACAGCCGCGTTTTGGTGCGGAGGAAACGCGCTTATCCATTCGAGGCTCCGGCATTCAACGGACTTTCCATTTGCGCGGCATTAAACTTTTGCAGGATGGCGTGCCGATCAATCAAGCGGACGGCGCCGGAGATTTTCAAATCATCGAACCGCTCGCGACGCGCTACATGGAGGTTTATCGCGGCGCCAATGCCCTGCAATATGGGGGCAACACTTTGGGCGGCGCCATCAACTATGTCTCGCGCACGGGCTACGACACTGCCGAATTCGGCGCGCGAATCGAGACGGGTAGCTATGATTATTTGCGCGGCCAGGTGAGCGCGGGCGGCGTAATCGGTGATTGGGATTACTACGGTAGCGTTTCCACTTTCGATCAGGATGGTTTCCGCGATCACGCGCAGCAGGACGGCGAACGCATCAACGCCAATGCCGGCTATCGCATCAGCAGCGATGTAGAAACGCGATTCTATTTCGCCTGGGCCACTAGTAATTCCGAATTGCCGGGCAACTTGACGAAGGCGCAATTGAAGGACGATCCGCGGGAAGCCAATGCCTTAAATCACGCGCTCGATCAACGCCGCGACCTCGACACCACGCAGATTTCCAATCGCACCGTCTGGCGCTTCGGCGATTCGCGCATCGAGGCAAGCGTGTTTTATTACGACTACGTTCTGTCCCATCCCATCGGTATTTTCATCGATCAGGACGCAGAGACCTTCGGCGGGAGTCTGCGCTTCGTCAGCGACGCGGCGCTCGGCGGTCATCGCAATCGATTTATCGCCGGCGTATCGCCGGTGCGCGGCGATACGCGTCAAAACACCTTCGTCAATGTCGGCGGGGAGAAGGGCACGCAAACCGACAAACGCGATATGACGGCGGAAAACATCGATGTTTATGCCGAAAACAGTTTCTGGCTGAACGAAAAACTGGCTGCGGTGATCGGCGTGCAGCGTTCGCGCGCGAATCGCGAAGTGGAAGATTTGCTTATCGTGGGCCCGGATGCGAGTTATGACCGCGAGTTCACGGCGACCTCGCCGAAGTACGGTTTGCTTTTCGAAGTGCAACCCGATATCCAGTTGTTCGCCAACGTATCGAAGAGCTTCGAACCGCCTTCCTTTAGCGAGCCGGGCACTATTGTTGTCGCCAATAGCGCGCAGAAGGCGTGGACCTACGAAGCGGGCACGCGCGGACAATGGAAGGGGCAGCATTGGGACGTGTCCGTCTATCATGCCGAGGTGCGCGATGAGCTGCTGGGAATCAATCTGGGCGGCGGCATTACAGGAACGCTGAATGTTCCGCACACCTTGCATCAAGGTGTCGAAGCGGCCGGCGGCGGAAGGGCCGGCGATTTCAACTGGCAAACGGCGGCATTACTCAATCGATTCCGCTTCGACGACGATCCGATCTATGGCGACAACACGCTACCGGGCATTCCGAAAGTTTTGATTCGCGCCGAAGTGCTCTACAACGCCGGTCATGGTTTGTACTTCGGTCCCACTCTCGAATGGTCGCCGCGCAAATATCCCATCGATATGGCGAACAGTTTCGATGCCGACTCCTATGCGATATGGGGTTTCCGGCTCGGGCAGGATATCGATAGACATTGGTCCTGGTTCGTCGACGCGCGCAATCTCTCGGACAAGAAATACGCTTCGACAACGGGCGTAGTGATCGATGCGAACGGTACCGACCAGGCGCAGTTTCTTCCCGGCGACGGACGCTCCGTGTTTGCCGGCTTGCAATGGAATATGTGAGGACATCATGAAACGAATTCTTATTAGCGCGTGCTGGGTGCTGTTGGCTTATCCCGCCTTCGCTCATGTGACGCTAGAGCAGGGCAGCGCCCAAACGGGCAGCTATTACAAAGCGGTATTCCGCGTGTCACATGGTTGTGAAGGTTCACCCACGCGCGCCTTCAAGATTTTTCTTCCCGAAGGCGCAATGGGCGCCAAGCCGATGCCAAAGGCCGGTTGGACGCTGGATGTAAAA
>DATEEW010000225.1:0-3358 GCA_035280965.1 Burkholderiales bacterium | reverse complement strand
TTACGGTCGGTCCGATCACTGCTTCTCCGGAGTCCGGTGTTTCCTTGCCGGTGATCATGCGGAACAGCGTGGACTTGCCCGCGCCGTTGGGGCCGATGATGCCCACAATCGCGCCGGGCGGAATGCTGAAGCTCAGATTGTCGATCAGCAGCCGGTCACCGAAAGCCTTGCTGACATTGTTGAACTCGATGACCTTGTCGCCTAGGCGATCGCCGACGGGGATGAAAATTTCCTGCGTCTCATTGCGCTTCTGATATTCGTGCGAGCTCAATTCTTCGAAGCGGGCTATACGCGCCTTGCTCTTCGCCTGGCGGGCTTTGGGGTTCGAACGTACCCATGCCAATTCCTGCTTCATCGCCTTCATGCGCGCGGCTTCGGATTTGGACTCTTGTTCCAATCGGGCTTCTTTCTGCTCCAGCCACGAGGAGTAGTTGCCCTTCCATGGAATGCCATAACCGCGGTCCAGTTCGAGAATCCACTCGGCCGCGTTATCGAGAAAGTAACGATCGTGCGTTACCGCAACCACAGTTCCGGGAAAGCGGGTCAAGAATTGTTCGAGCCATTCCACCGACTCGGCGTCGAGGTGGTTGGTCGGTTCGTCGAGCAAAAGCATGTCGGGTTTGGACAGCAGCAATTTGCAAAGCGCGACGCGACGTTTTTCGCCGCCCGACAAGTTGCCGATGACCGCGTCCCATGGCGATAGGCGCAAGGCATCTGCCGCGATTTCCAATTGATGCTCCACATCGCTGCCGCTCGCGGCGATGATCGCTTCGTATTTCGCCTGTTCTTCGGCGAGCTTATCGAAGTCGGCATCCGGCTCCGCATAGGCCGCATAGATATCTTCGAGCTTCTGCTTGGCTTGCGCCACATCGCCCAAGCCCGCTTCTACTTCCTCGCGCACCGTCTTCGCCGGATCGAGTTCGGGTTCCTGTGGCAGAAATCCGATGGTGAGATTGGGCATGGGCTCGGCGTCGCCGTCGTAGTTCTTGTCGATGCCGGCCATGATTTTCAGCAAGCTCGATTTGCCCGAGCCGTTCAAACCCAGCACACCGATTTTCGCGCCCGGGAAAAAACTAAGAGAAATGTCTTTAAGAATTTGGCGCTTCGGGGGAACGGTCTTGCTCACCCGGCGCATGGAATAAACGAACTGGCTCACGATGCCTTCAAACGCAAAGAGGAGGGAAGGCCTGCATCATACTGTGAGCGCGCCCCTCTTGCAGCGCCTCAGGCTACGCCACCATGGCGCGATTGCGGCCACCGTGTTCGGCCCGGTAGAGCGTGCCGGCGGCGCGCACAATCATGTCTTCGGGATGTTCATGGCGTGCTGCCGGCCAAATCCGCGGTCAACAGATCGTGCTTTCGTCATGTACTTGTCCCCCGGATGCGCTAACGGCGCCGTGCGCCGCTGCGCCAATGACGAATCATCAAATAGCCACCCAACATGCCCCCTAGATGCGCAAAGTGGGCCACGCCCGCCTGGGTGCCGGTGACCCCCAGGAAAAGTTCGAGTAGGCCGTAAAGGGTGACGAACAACCACGCCGGCATTGGAATGGGCGGAATGAGCAAAACCACCGTGCGCCGCGGGAAATACATGCCATATGCGAGCAGAAGACCGAACACCCCTCCTGATGCGCCCAATGTGGGATAAACCGAGCCGGTTCCATAAGTGACGAGCAGCTGCAAACCTGCAGCGGAGAGCACGGAGACGAGGTAGTAATTTAGATAGCGCTTCTGTCCGAACACGCGCTCCAATTCGCCGCCGAACATGTAGACCGCGAACATATTAAAGAAAAGGTGCGCCCAATTGGCATGCAAAAAACCATAGGTCACCGCCTGCCATGGCATGAAGGCGCCGCTGTGCAAAGGCCAGAGCGCAAAAATGGCGAGATTGAACACCTGCTGCAACAGGAATACGCCAATGTTTGCGATCAACAAAGCCCGGGTAACGGGCGGAATATTGAAGTTCATTATTGATTTTCGTAAAGCGTCGCGGCGTCGCGTATTACCTTGGGAGTTGCGGCCAGTGTGCCTGAAAGGAGCTGGGCGTGAAATATGCAGAAAACGGTGATCGGAGCCGATTTAGGCCAAGGAGTGCAGCTATGAAAGTTTTTAACCCTTCTAAACACCAGTTCGAAGAAAAGGGCGGCCGAAAATTGAAGGGGCATCCCTCGCGCGAACAGCAACAGAAAGATCGTGAGGCGGCCGGCCAGCCTTTGGACGACGCGCTCGAGGAGACGTTCCCGGCCAGCGACCCGCCGGCCAGCATCACGCCGAAGAAGCGTGAAGGTAGCGAGTGATCAGGCGATCTGAGTCGCGGCTTTGGCGGCCGATTTGGCAGCAACGGCCTGCGCGACTTTGGACGCGGGCGAGCGACCTAGCACCCCGCAAATAAACTGCCCGGCACGAAACACCGCATCTGCATCGACACCCGTTTCGATCTCTAACCCTTCAAGCAGGTAGAGTACGTCTTCGGTCGCCACATTGCCGGAAGCGCCGCGTGCATAAGGACAGCCGCCGAGGCCCGCAACCGCGCTGTCTACGACGCCAATGCCCGTTTCCAAGGCGGCATAAAGATTCACCAGGGCCTGGCCATAGGTATCGTGTAAATGGATTGCCAGCTGCTCGACGGGCAAGTTTTTCATTACCGCCTCGATCATGCTTTTCACCCGCCGGGGTGAGCCGACGCCGATCGTGTCGCCCAGCGAAATTTCATAACAGCCCATATCCGCAAGTTCTTTCGCAATAGCGCTTACTGCGTCAGGCGACACTTCTCCTTCATAGGGGCAGCCCACCACGCAGGAAATGTAGCCGCGAACCTTGATGCATTGCGCTTTCGCCGCGGCTATCACCGGTTCGAAACGTTCCAAACTCTGCGCGATGGAGCAATTGATATTGCGCTGACTGAAGGTTTCCGTTGCCGCTGCGAAGACGGCGATCTCTTCGACGCCTGCTGCTGATGCCGCTTCGAAACCTTTGAGATTTGGGACCAGTGCGGGATACGAGACGCCGAGCTTGCGCCGGATGCCCCGCATCACTTCGCTGTGATCGGCCATTTGTGGCACCCATTTGGGCGAAACGAAAGCGGTTGCTTCAATTGAACGCAAGCCCGCGTCCGCGAGCCGGTTGATCAATTCGATTTTTGCGACGGTGGAAACGATCTGCGCTTCGTTCTGCAGTCCGTCGCGCGGGCCTACCTCAACCAGACGCACTGCGGTGGGAAAGACGCTCATTGTTCCGCGCGTTTGTGTTTGACGCGCATATGCGCGCCCATGATCGCAGCCGGCAGCGCCAGAATGAGCGAAGAGATATGTAACCAGAGTGCCGTTTCACTGCCGAGAAGCTGCACAAGCACTTCACC
>DATEEW010000224.1:0-2542 GCA_035280965.1 Burkholderiales bacterium | reverse complement strand
CGATGCCGCCGATGACCGGCCCGCGTGTCGCGGCTTTCACGTTGTTGGCCGACATGACGCGCTGAAAAACATCCTGCTGCGGAATAGAGCCGAGCATCATGGTGATGCCGGCAGCAATGAAAAAGACGACATCATGAAATTTTGGCGCAGGCAGGAACTGGAAAAGCTCCTTGCTTTGCGCAAAATCGATCACCTTGTCCGCGCCGCCGGCCATATCTCCGGCGACCATCGCGATAATACTGAGGCCGATGACCAGGATGATCATCTGAATGAAGTCGGTGACGGCCACCGACCACATGCCGCCGAATAACGTATAGGCCAGGATCGAGACGGTTCCGATAACCATGCCCATTTCTTCGCTGATAGCGCCTTGGGACAGGATGTTGAACACCAGACCGAGGGCCGTGACTTGCGCCGCCACCCAGCCCAGATAACTCAGGATGATGATGAGAGAGCAAACGGCTTCTACCACGCGACCGTAACGTTCGCGGTAATAGTCGTTGATGGTCAGCAGGGTCATTTTGTACAGCTTGGCGGCGAAGAACAGGCCGACCAGGATCAAGCAGGTCCCCGCGCCGAAAGGATCTTCCACAATACCGTTGAGCCCTTCCTCGACGAATGTGGAGGGAATGCCGAGCACCACTTCCGAACCGAACCAAGTCGCGAAAGTGGTGGTGATAATCATGTAGAGCGGTAGATGCCGGCCGGCAATCGCGAAATCGGCGGTGTTTTTCACGCGCTTGGCCGCCCACAGGCCGATGGCGATGGTGATGAACAGATACAAGAAAACGAGTGTCAGTAACATGTCGTCCGTGTCCCTGAATGCATATGGTTATTTATTGCGCCCGCATGCTAGCAAAGTTGCCCCGGTGCGGGCTAGGGAATGTCTGATTAAGTGCCGGGGATGGTCGCGAGTGCGGGGCTGCGGAGGGCGAAGCAGGTTCCATCGGCTTCATCGATGGATGCGACCCCGCAGCAGATAAGGAATGTGCCGGTACTCACAGCCCTGTATGTGCCTATGCGGTCGCATCCCCAAAGGGGCCCCTGCTCCACGCTCCGGCACATGCTGTACGAGCGAGGGCAAACTAAATAAGGCCTTGGGCGCTTTAAGCTGGCAACGATTCATTCAATAAAACCTAAATCAGAGCTTCCTTGGAGTTTAAGTCCAGGGCTGCCAGATAGTGAACAGGAAAGTCAGGAGCGCTCCCAAGGCGAAACCGAGGGCGCCGTGAAGGAGGCCGCGCAAGCGCCCTTCGCGTTGCTTTAGGGTAGCGATAATGGCCTCCAGCCGATCGCGTTCGCTGTCGCGCTCCAACGCGCGATGAACCAGCCGGGGCAATTGAGGGATCAGATTGGCCCAAGTAGGCGCTTCCTTTTGAAGGGATCGCAGCAGTCCCCGCAAGCCGACTTGTTCGCTCATCCAACGTTCCAGGAAGGGTTTGGCCGTTTTCCATAAATCAAGGTCGGGATCGAGCTGACGCCCCAAGCCTTCGATATTGAGCAAGGTTTTTTGCAGCAGCACCAATTGCGGCTGCACTTCCATATTGAAGCGCGCGGCGGTCTGAAACAGCCGCAACAAGACGCGTCCGAAAGAAATCTCTTTCAAAGGGCGGTCGAAAATGGGTTCGCAGACGGCGCGAATCGCGCTTTCGAATTCATCCACCCGCGTGCCTGGGGGCACCCAGCCTGCGTCGACATGAGCTTGCGCAACGCGCTTGTAGTCGCGTTTGAAAAAGGCGAGAAAATTTTGCGCCAGATAATTTTTATCCGCTTCGTTCAGCGTACCCATGATGCCGAAATCGAGCGCGATGTATTTGCCTTGCGCATCGACGAAAATATTGCCGGGGTGCATGTCGCCGTGAAAAAAACTATCGCGAAACACCTGCGTGAAAAAGATTTCCACGCCCGCCCGCGAGAGTTGCTGCAAGTCGATGCCTTGTTCGCGCAGACGTTCGTTATGACTGATAGGCGTGCCCTGCATGCGCTCCATGGTCATGACCGTCGGCATGCAGTAATCCCAATACACCTCGGGAACTCTTAGAAGCGGTGAATCGATGAAGTTGCGACGCAACTGGCTCGCGTTCGCCGCTTCGCGCATCAGATCCAATTCGTCGTAGAGGTGCTTGGCGAACTCCGCCACCACTTCACGGGGGCGCAGGCGGCGGCCTTGCGACCATAAACGTTCAACCATCGCGGCTGCCGCATCCATTAATGCGAGGTCACGTGCGATTACAGGCAACATGTTCGGCCGCAGAATTTTCACTGCAGCCTGCGTGCCGTCATGCAGTTCGGCCCAATGCACTTGCGCGATCGAAGCGCTGGCCACGGGCGTCGGATCAAAGTTCCGGTAGACCTCGTCTACCGGTCGCCCGAAAGCCCGTTCGATTTCGGCAATGGCCAAGTTTGAATCGAAGGGCGGAACCTGGTCTTGCAACTTCGCCAGTTCGTCGGCGATGTCCTGCGGCAGTAGATCGCGGCGCGTGGACAATACCTGCCCGAACTTGACGAATATGGGGCCCAGCGTTTCCAGCGCCAAGCGCAG
>DATEEW010000223.1:0-4091 GCA_035280965.1 Burkholderiales bacterium | reverse complement strand
GTCGTCGAGATGAAAACCGGTGAAGGGAATCAGATTGCGAATACTGACGCCGAGGATCATGCACCAGAGGAAGGTTGGTATCGTGATTGCGCCACCGGAGAATCGTTCCGCCAGCCAATGGCCCGCCACTACCGCTGCAAGAATGGCGGCCAGCGCACCGATTACGCCGACTGTGCTGATGGGTGCCGCGTGTTTGGCTTCCTCTTCGGTTGCTTCTGCGTCCGCATCCGAACGCAGTTTGTAACGATGAATGAGGTATTGCGCGATGGGGCCGGTGATGATGCCGCCGACAATGAGGCCGACGGTCGCTACGGTCATCGACAACTCCATCACCGCTTGCAGATTGTTCACCTCGGCAAAGCGTTCGGCATACGCCGCGCCGGTGCCGTGGCCGCCGACGAGTGTGATCGAACCGGCGACCAGTCCGAAGATCGGATGCAGGTCAAGCGCCTTGGCCATCACAATGCCGACCAGATTTTGCAGGACCACAAAAGGCAGCAGCACAGCAAGAAAAATCGCAAGCGCTTTGCCGCCGCGCTTGAGCATGCGCAAGTCTGCGCAAAGTCCGGCTCCGGCGAAGAACATCAGCAGGAGTTCTGGCTTCACAGTCTGATCGATTTTCACTTCGAAGCCCGTCGCGGCCCAGGCGGTTGAAGCGATCCCCGCAAAGAGCAGGCCGCCGGTAACAGGGTCTGGAATGTTGTAATGCGCCAGCAAGCGAATCTTGCGGTTGATCTGGGCGCCAATCAGCAAGACGATGGACGCGATGAAAAGGGAAACGAGGGGATCCAGTCGCATGGGCATGGCACGCAGACGAAGGTGGGCCAGCATGGACGAATGAGGCGTCTACGTCAAATGGCTCCGACTCAAAGCACCGTGCGAAAACGTCCCGGCGGGTCCATCGAAAAAACCTGCGTGCGATGGCTCTTTAAACGCCCTTAGCAGGTTTCTAGGTTGCAAGTGGTCCGCGAGCGAAGTGGATTTCGTCGATGGCGATGTCGCCGGCCGGACAAGATGGGACATTGAATTGAAAACGAATCATCTTGATGCTTGTGTTATTGAAGTCCGTGCCGGTGAAGTCGTTGATGGGAATCAAAACCGCCTCCATGAAGCTGTGGCGCATGACGATATCCGGCGCGGGCGTGGGTTCGATTTTCGCTGTGCCGGGATAAGTGATTCCCTGCCAGGATGGGCCGATGGCCTGATAGGCGCTGACGGGTAAGGGATTCGACGCGTTCTCGTTCGAGTCGACCAGTACCACATTGAAGTCCAGATTCTGGCCGGGTGGATTGACCGTACTGCCTTCGATCGCACCAACCCGAAAAGACAGGTAAGGCGGAACGACTGAACGCTGGCTGAAACTGACGACGGACTGGCCGAAAGTTTCCGTTACGACGTCATCGGGCGTCGACCACGTGATGCGTGCCGCCAACAGACAGGTCGTGCTGACGGGAACCAGTACATTCTGGTTCGATTGCAGTGTGACGCGCGATAACTGCGCCGATCCGCCCGCCAACACCAAACCGCCGATGTTGTTCGGCATTTCCGGACTGACGCTCGGATCCCACGGCGTTTCGAAGTTATCCACCAGGGCAACGATTGCATTGCCCGGTGCGCGATAGTCGACCCGCACATTGACAGAGGGCGAGTTCTGATATGCGGCTTGCTGAGGCAGGGGATTCGCCTGCGTGCCGTTGAGGAAGGGCACATAGCCCCAGAAGTTATTGTTCACTGTCGCTTGCAGAAAGGCGTGCACATAGGTCGCCGCGGCCGCGGCCTGGCCCGCGATGCGGGCCGTCATATCGCTCGCGGGCAATAGAGGATTGACGCAATAGAACAGGCTGTACGAGCACTCGTCGACTTGCCAAAGGGTGTTGAAAAAATTGTGATTCGCTTCGTCGATCATGACCCACGAACGCATGACGCTGGTGGAACTCGCGAGCAAATCTTCGTAGGAGACCCAGCCGCCATAAGCGCCGAAGAAAAGACAATCGGCGGAGCCGTGCACGATCTGATACGGAATGCCCGGCGGCGGCGCCAGGGCTTCCAGGACTTGCGGCGTCTGAAATTCATTGGACGGGAAGATGTCTGGCGAGAGACAAGAGATGGCGCCGAATTGATAGGGCTGATTCTGAAACTGCGGCTTCTGCAGCATCCCCAGGGTCAGGGTAGCGCCGCCCGCGCTATGACCGATCCCCGCCATGCTGTTGCAAAGCAATTGCCCTTTCAAATAAGCACCCAGTTGCAGGAAGGTCGGATCCAGACCTTGATTGGTGTTTAGCTGGACGATCCAATTGAGAACGCCTTGAATGCGGTTCAACCGATCCGACGTGAAGCCGTGGTTACCCGGATTCAGTGGCTGCTGCACGCTAACGACGAAGAAGCCATTGCTCGCCAGCAACTGGCCCATGTAATTGAGGCCTTGATAGGAATTTATGGAATAACTCTGTTCGATCAATCCGTGAAGAATCAGAACGGGAACGATGCCGCCCGCGGTGAGATAGCCCGGCGGGATCGAGCTGGGATACCAGTACTGCACCATTAAAGGATAAGTGCTTCCCCAGGAAAGCTCGACGTTCAAATAGGCGGGGTTGAGCGCGACGATCGCATTCTGGACGGAACAAGGACCGGGTAAAGAAGGATTGGGCCCGGGGTTGGGCGGTGGTAAAGCCATGGCGCGCTCCCTTGACTTGTTGTAGTAGCGCCGCATCGATGAAGCGGCTGCTTAGAAAAAAGCTAGCAGACATCGATGACGGTTGCGAGAAAAAATGCGGAACTAAACGCAGCAATCACCGTACAGGAAGCAGGTAAATACAAATTTATAAAAGACGGCGAACGCGCGTCTTAATGTTTAGCGTCGCAGGTGTGCAAGAAACCGAGATTCAGTAGGGGGTGCTCATTGTTTCTTTGCTTCATCTTCGCCTTCTTTATCCATTTCGGCGGTGAGTATCGTGCGCAAGTCCTGCCGTGCTTGCGCCACGACATCCAGTAATTTTTTCTGATCGTTGCGGACCGGACGCAATCGTTCGATCAATGCTTCGTCGTGCTCTTGGAAGCGTCGGACGGCGCTCGTGGCGATGGCGGATGTTTCACCCAGTGCCATCAACGATTGCCGC
This sequence comes from Burkholderiales bacterium, assembly GCA_035280965.1. Classification (GTDB taxonomy): domain Bacteria; phylum Pseudomonadota; class Gammaproteobacteria; order Burkholderiales; family SG8-39; genus DATEEW01. Next base: position 975 of record DATEEW010000223.1, on the reverse strand, counting down.
GCGCCTTCCAGCGAAGAATGGAAAACTTCCCGAATCGGATTTAGGCCCATGTCGAGGAAATCGTAAGCGTCTGTGCGGGCGTGAGCACGCACGACGATGGGGAGGTTAGGCCAGCGTTGGTGCACCATGCGCGCGATAAAAACGGCCGCTTGCGGATCGTTAATCGCCAGCACAAATAAGCGCGCGTTAGCGATGCCTGCTTTTTCCAACAAGGGCAGATGCGTAGCATCGCCGTAGTAGCACTTCCAACCGCGTATGCGGAGAAACTCCAGAATGTCGGGGTCGCGATCAATCACCACAGGTTGGATACCGCGTGCAAAGAGAATGCGCATCACGACTTGTCCGAAGCGGCCGATGCCCGCAATGATGACCGGCCCTTGCGGCTCGATGGGCTCGTCTTCTTTCGGCAAGGCTTTGCCTGTTTGGATTTTCGAATAGGCGAAGAACAGTAAGGGCGTCGTCAGCATGGAGACGACGACAATCGTATTCAGCATGTTGTGGCCGCGCTGATTCAGCGTGCCTTGCTCCAAGCCCAGTCCGTAAATCACGAACGCGAACTCGCCTACTTGCGCCAGAGTGATGGTGAAAAGGACAGCATCTTTGTTTTTCATGCCGAAGGCGCGAGCCAGACCGAAGAGAATGCCAGCTTTCAAAACGATGGCGGTTAGCGTGAAACCGAGGACTACCCACGGTTCTTTGGCGATGAGCCCGAGATCGACTGACATGCCGACCGCAATGAAGAACAGCCCGAGGAATATGCCTTTCGCCGGTTCGATATCGAATTGCAGTTGGTAGCGATATTCTGAATCCGCCAGCAGCACACCCGCGAGGAAGGTGCCGAGCGCCATGGACAGGCCGACCGACTGCACCGCAAGCGAAACGCTGATCACCAGCAAGAGCGCAAAGGCGATCAAGATTTCGCGCATGCCGGTGCGGATCACGATGCGCATCAATGGCCGAACCACAGTACGACTG
>DATEEW010000222.1:0-4395 GCA_035280965.1 Burkholderiales bacterium | reverse complement strand
TCAGGCGGTGCCAAGATTTAAAGCCAAAGGGTCCACAGCCAAGGGGTCCACAGCCAAGGTCCATTGGGGATTGTAGCTTGCGCGCTTGCGGCCGCCCCGGCAATTGCTCGTGATTTAGGGGATATGTCGCGGTCGGCCCGGGCGCTAATCGGCGGAGTCTGGGCCAAATGTCGCGGGTTGGATGCCGGGGTGGCCCGCTCGGGGCATTGAAGGCCAAATCGGCTGGTCAGCGGCCCGGCAGGCGCCAATAATGAATTTGACGCTGAACCGGCCTTGAAAAGATGGTGAACGTCCGCATTTGCTTGGCATCTTTGATAGGAACAATACGCGATGCGTCTCGACAAACTGACTACCAAGTTTCAACAAGCCTTGGCCGACGCCCAAAGTCTGGCAGTTGGAAACGACAACGCGTTTATCGAACCGCTGCACTTAATGCTGGCCTTGGTGCAGCAGGAAGATGGCGGCACCGCCTCTCTGCTTCAGCGCGCCGGGGCGGCTTTGCCACGTCTGCAGGAGGCCTTGAAAAAGGCGGTCGAACGTCTGCCCAAAGTCGAAGGGACGGGTGGCGAAATCAGCATTTCGCGCGAACTCAACAACCTACTCAATCTGACGGATAAGGAAGCGCAAAAGCGCGGTGACCAATTCATCGCTTCGGAAATGTTCGTTTTGGCCGCCACCGACGACAAAGGCGAACTGGGGCGACTGTTGCGCGAGGTTGGGGGGAGCCGTAAGGCAGTGGAGCAGGCGATCAATGCCGTGCGCGGCGGCGAGTCGGTGGGAAGCGCGGAAGCCGAAGGCCAGCGCGAGTCGCTAAAAAAATACACCCTCGACCTGACAGAGCGGGCACGTCAAGGGAAGCTTGACCCGGTAATCGGGCGGGACGATGAAATCCGGCGCACGATACAAATCCTGCAGCGGCGTACAAAAAACAATCCGGTGCTGATCGGGGAGCCCGGCGTTGGAAAGACGGCTATCGTCGAAGGTCTGGCGCAGCGTATCGTCAATGGCGAAGTCCCCGAAACGCTGAAAAACAAACGCGTCCTGTCTTTGGACATGGCCGCGCTGCTCGCCGGCGCGAAATATCGCGGCGAATTCGAAGAACGTCTGAAATCCGTACTCAAGGAATTATCTCAGGACGAAGGTCAGACCATCGTTTTCATCGATGAACTGCACACCATGGTCGGTGCGGGCAAGGCCGAGGGCGCGATCGACGCCGGCAATATGTTGAAGCCCGCGCTCGCGCGTGGCGAACTGCATTGCGTCGGCGCGACCACGCTGGACGAATATCGCAAATACATTGAAAAAGACGCCGCGCTGGAACGTCGCTTCCAGAAAGTGCTGGTCGACGAGCCGACGGTGGAAGCGACCATCGCTATTCTGCGCGGCTTGCAGGAAAAGTATGAAGTCCACCATGGCGTGGACATCACCGATCCAGCGATCGTGGCGGCGGCCGAACTATCGCATCGCTATATCACTGACCGTTTCCTGCCCGATAAGGCCATTGATTTGATCGATGAAGCGGCCGCGCGCATCAAAATGGAAATCGACTCCAAGCCGGAGGCGATGGATCGCCTCGAGCGTCGGTTGATTCAACTCAAAATCGAGCGTGAAGCGGTGAAGAGGGAGAAGGACGAGGCCTCGCAAAAACGTCTCGGCCTGATCGAGAAAGAGATCCAGAAACAGGAAAAGGAATACGCCGATCTCGAAGAGGTGTGGAAATCCGAAAAAATGGCGGTGCAGGGGTTCCAGCACATTAAAGAAGCGCTGGAAAAAGCCAAGCTCGACATGGACACCGCCAAACGCAAGGGCGATTGGCAAAAAATGTCGGAATTGCAGTACGGCACGATCCCGCAACTGGAAGCGCAACTGAAAAAAGTGGACGAGAAACAAGCGACCGGCGTGCCGGCGCCGAAGCTGAAACTGCTGCGTACCGAAGTGGGCGCCGAGGAAATCGCCGAAGTGGTATCACGCGCCACCGGCATTCCGGTATCGAAAATGATGCAGGGCGAGCGCGACAAACTGCTCACCATGGAAGCCAAGCTGCATGAACGGGTGGTCGGTCAGGACGAATCGGTGCGCCTCGTTTCCGATGCAATTCGCCGTTCGCGCGCCGGGTTGGCCGATCCCAACAAACCGTATGGGTCTTTCTTGTTTCTTGGCCCCACGGGCGTGGGTAAGACGGAGTTGTGCAAAGCGCTGGCGAGTTTCCTATTCGATTCGGAAGACCATTTGATCCGCGTCGATATGTCCGAATTCATGGAAAAGCATTCGGTTGCACGGCTGATCGGCGCGCCGCCCGGTTACGTAGGCTACGAAGAGGGCGGTTATTTGACCGAAGCGGTGCGTCGCAAGCCTTATTCGGTGATTCTGCTCGACGAAGTGGAGAAGGCGCATCCGGATGTGTTCAATGTGCTGTTGCAAGTGTTGGACGACGGTCGCATGACCGACGGCCAGGGTCGCACCGTAGATTTCAAGAACACCGTGATCGTAATGACGTCCAACCTCGGTTCGCACATGATTCAAAGCATGGCCGGCGACGATCCTGGTTTGATCAAGCTTGCGGTGATGTCAGAGGTAAAAACGCATTTCCGCCCCGAGTTCATCAATCGCGTGGATGAAATCGTTGTTTTCCATGCGCTGGACGAAAAACAAATTGCCAATATCGCGCGCATTCAATTGCGCGGTTTGGAAGCGCGCCTGGCGAAGCTGGAAATCAAACTCGATGTTAGCGATGTCGCGCTGGAGGAATTGGCGAATATGGGTTTCGATCCGGTCTTTGGCGCACGACCGCTCAAGCGCGCGATTCAGCAGCAAATCGAAAATCCGCTGGCGAAGCAGATTCTGGAAGGCAAGTTCGCCGCGAAGGATAAGGTACGCGTGGATTTTGCCAACCACGCCATGACCTTCACCAAAGCGGAAGGCGCGACCGAACGCGAACGCTGAAAAACGGAAAATCTCGAACCACAGAGCGCATAGAGAACACAGAAAAAACGACTTCATGTCATTCCCGCTTCCGCGGGAATCCAGGGCATTGCTCTTGAATTCGCTGGGGGCGAGAAATTCATGAATTCCCGATCTTCGCGGCTACGCCGCTGTCGGGAATGACGTCATCTTTTCTTCGTGCTCTCTGTGGTTCAGGAACTTCGCTTTCATTCCAGCGACGCGGTGACTTGCCGAGAAGCGCGCATCAATTCCAGCCACAAATTGCCGACGTCTTTGCGAAAGACCACGCGGGCATCCGCCTCGCGCACCGTCCACATTCCGCGATTGATCTCTTCGCGCAATTCACCCGGTTGCCAGGCCACATATCCAAGGTAATACCGTGCTGTGTTGGGGCGTTGCTCGATGATCTCGTCGATCGTGCCGACATGCACCGCGAGAAATACATCTTCCATCAGGCCGACGCAGCCGGGACCGGGGCTGCTATGGCTGTGCACTGCTGCGATCAGCGCGTTGGTGGAGAAGGGGCCGCCGAAAAATACAGGCTCAGTTACTTTTTTAGAGGCTTCCTGATTAGGAAAGAGGCTGGCGAGGGTGTGTTGAGTGGGCTTATTCAGAATGATGCCGATATGCCCGCCGTGGGCCGCCGGGACCGCGAGCAGCACCGACTGTCGATATTCCGGATCCATCAAACCGGGCGCCGCAATCAACATGAGAGGTTTTTCGCTGTCTTCCGCTCGTACTTGCTGCTGAGCGATCAGGGCTGCGCACAACCACAGCATGAACAGAAATCCGAATCTCGCCATGATGACGTCTCCTAAGGGGCGTTCGCCCCGCGGCCGGATACCCAAGAATTAGCAAACGGCGGTCCCGTGATTGCGATGCCGTCGTTTTTGCGGCAAGCTGGACGCTCAGCCCGCAAAGCAAGAGGGAGCTCGATGTACAAAAAAATACTTCTGGCTTACAACGGCACCGCCGAGGGGCGCGTTGCGCTTTTGGCGTGCGCCGAATTGGCGGCCTTCATTCACGCCGAAGCGCACTTGCTGGCGGTCGCCAGCCTTCCTTCCAGCATGTTCCTCACCGAGGGCTTCTTACCTGAGGAAGTGATCGAGGAGGAGAAGAAGCGGATGCAGTTGGTATTAGACGAAGGACTGACGAGCCTTTCGGCGCGCGGTTTCAGCGTGACGGGACATCTCGCAGTGGGCGAGCCGGTGGAAGAAATTTCTCGGTTGGCCGCGGATCTGAATTGCGATTTGATCGTGCTGGGACACAAGCAGAATCAATCTTTCGCCACGCGTTGGTGGCGAGGCTCGGTCGGCGCTTCCTTATTGGATTACGCGCCTTGCAGCATTCTGGTCACGGTAACAAAGGAAGTCGAGAGTCGAGAGTCGAAAGCGAAAAGCAAAAATCTTTAACCACGGAGAGCGCAGAAGACACAGAGAAAAGCGTTAAATC
>DATEEW010000221.1:0-5530 GCA_035280965.1 Burkholderiales bacterium | reverse complement strand
CCGGAAACGGCTACGTTCTCCTGTACCAGGATGGCAAGCCAGGGCTCCAACAGCTCGATATTCGTGAACGCGGATAGGAGCACGCGCTCTTCACGTCGTTGCGTGCGTTCGTAGCCTAGCGATGCGGTAGCTGACAGGCTCGCATCGCGATAACGCTGCGCTAGCCTGCGTGCGAGCAGACTGCGTCGGTCCTTGCCGCGCAGGAAAGGAATGGTGTCGACGGTGAAATCTTCTTCAACCACGTCGACGAGCAAATGATAAATGCCGATCGCCCCACCTTTGACGCGCTCGGCGAAAGCTTCCTGTCCCGCTTCGTTGTGCGCAAATCGGGCTTCTTCGCGCAAGTGGCCGTTGCTCCACAAATAGAGCGTTACGTTTGCGGCATTGAAATAAAGAAGTCGGGCGGCGGCCATGGTCAGAATTTAATCTTACTGATTGTGTCGTAAATCGGGCCGAGGACGGAAAGCATCACCCACATCATCAACAAGCCCAGCGTAATCGTCATCGCCGGCTCCAACACGGCTTGTGCTCGTGGAATGGCTTCGCGTACTTCGCGATTATAAAAATAACTGACGTTTAGCAGTGCCGTGTCCAGGTTTCCAGTCGCCTCGCCTACACGCAACATGCGAACGACCAGCGGAGGAAACAGGCCGACTTCCTGAAACGCCGTCGCGACGTTTTTTCCGTCCGCAATCAATTGACCCGCGCGCTGTAACCCGTCCTGGATGACTAGATTGCCCGCCGTTTCTTCGGCGCTCCGAATCGAATCCATGATCGTGATGCCCGATGAATACATCAACGCAAACACGCTGGCGAAGCGGGAGAGAATGATCTTTTGCAGAATCGGCCCAATGAGAGGCAAGCCCAACTTTATTTTGTCGATGCGATAGCGAATCAATGGATTGTGCTTCGCGCTAAATATGAGAGCTGCGACTGCGATCGCGGGTACCGAAATAATCGCCCACCAGTAATGAACGAAGGCATTGGAAACGACTATCAGAATGCGCGTGCTGAGCGGGATCTCCTGGCCCATGGTGCGGATGAAAGTCATCATCTGCGGCACCAGATAAATCATCAGAAAGAATGTGACGCCCAGAATCACTGTCCCGACGATGGCCGGATAGATCATGATCCGTTTCGTTTGCGCCGCCAGTTCGTCTTCCCACTTTAGGCTCTCTGTGAGGCTGCGCAAGACGTCGGGTAGCCGACCCGTTTCTTCGCCGGCCTTTACCAGCGAACGAAAAACCGTTTTGAACACTTGCGGATAGCTCGACATGGCGCTGGAAAGGTTCTGACCGCCTTGAATTGACTCGATCAGGCCGGAGGTCACTTCACGCAAGCGGGTGTTTTCGACGCTGTCGCGCAAATCGGTCAATCCCTCGATGAGCGGAACACCGGAGCTGCTCAGTTGTTCCAGATGAAAGCAGAAATTGATGAGGTCGGATCGTTTGATGCCGCGAGAAATTTCCGCGTGTCGGGCCGGGCCGCCGGTCACCATGTCGAGGCCCATGCGCTTCAAACGCAATTCCAGATCGATAGCGTTCATTGCGTCCATCTGGCCGAGCACCGGTTTCCCCGTGGGATTGATCGCCTTGTAGCGGTAAAGCGCCATGGTCGTTTAGATGCGTCACTTACATGCGGTGGGTCAAGTCGACCACGCGCATTAACTCGTCGAGAGCCGTCGAACCGTCCAGCACGCGTCGGGCGCCATCATCGGCCAGAGGGCTGAAACCTTTTTCCGTCGCCACGCGCAGCAATTCGCGCGCGGTCTGACGGTGCGCCATCATTTCGTCGATGTCGCCATCGACCTTTAGCAGTTCCATAATCGCCAGACGGCCGCGAAAACCTTGGTAATCGCATTGTTCGCATCCGACCGCGCGATAAATGCGAGGAGGTTTGTCGGGCGCGACGTCCAGCAAGCGGCATTCGGTTTCGTTCGCTACGTGCGGTTGGCGGCAATGACGACACAGGCGCCGCACCAGACGTTGCGCGATGATGCCGATGATGTTGCCCGACATGATCTCCGCCGATAAGCCGATGTCGACAAGACGGGGGATGGCGCCGATCGACGAGTTCGAATGCAGAGTCGAGTAGACCTGATGGCCCGTCATCGCCGCGCGGAACGCCATTTGCGCCGTGTCTTCGTCGCGAATCTCGCCGACCAGAATCACGTCCGGATCCTGGCGCATCAGGGATCGAATGCCATTGGCGAAATCCAGTTTCGCCGCTTCGTTGACCGAAGTCTGACGAATGAGGGTCATCGGATATTCGACCGGATCTTCCAGCGTCATGATGTTCAGACCATCATGATTGATGTGATTCAGAATGGAATAAAGCGTCGTGGTCTTGCCGCTGCCGGTCGGTCCCGTCACCAAAATGATGCCCTCGGGACGCGCGATCATGCGCTTCAGCATATCGAGCTGTTCTTGCCGCAGACCCAACTGGTCCAAGGGCACGATGCCTTTTTGCCGATCCAGAATACGCAAGACAATGTTTTCGCCGTGCGTCGTCACTTGCGAAGCGACCCGAAAATCGACTTGGCGGCCCGTCAGCGAAAGCGAAATGCGACCGTCTTGTGGCGCGCGGGTTTCGGCGATATTCATTTTCGCCATGACCTTGATGCGCACCGCCATCGCCGGCCAATAGGTTTTGTGCAAACTGCGGATCTGCCGCAGCACGCCGTCGATCCGATAACGAATGCGCAGGAAATTCGCTTCGGGTTCAAAGTGCACATCCGAAGCGCTGCGCTCCACCGCGTCGGCAAGCAAGGCGGAAATCAGACGAACGACGGGCTGACTGTATTCGTCCCCTGAAGATTGCAGGCTCTGATAATCGATTTCGCCGGTTTCGATTTCGTGCAGGATGCCGTCGATCGACAGTTCATGGCCGTAGAACTGTTCGATGGCGCGCTGGATTTCGGACTCGCCCGACAGTCGGATATCGATTTCATACTCGCCGCGCAACTGCGCGCGCACCTGATCGAGTGCGACGATGTTGTTGGTATCGGAAATCGCCAGAATCAGCGTGCGCTGTTCGCGATTCACCGCTACCGGAAAAACGTTGTGCCGTTTGGCGAAATCGCGAGGCACGAGGTTGATTGCGGCCGGGTCGACGACGATCGAGGCCAAGTCCACACTGCCGAGACCCAACTTTTCCGACAATGCATCGCGCAAGGTGGCTTCGGATACAAAACCCAAAGCGACGAGCAGCTTGCCTACGGGTTGCCGCGACTTCAGTTGCTCAAGCAATGCAATGCGCAACTGGTCTTCGGTCAAGATGCCTTGAGCGATGAGGATTTGGCCGAGATGGCGCTTCGCTTGTGGGGAGTTGGGCGAATTCATGCCGACCCTATCGCGTCAGTTCATGCAAACGGGCTTCGACTTGCATCCGATTGAATGCACCCGCCCGAATCGCGCTGAGCGCCAATGCCTTTTGATAGTAGTCGACCGCGACTTTAGGTTGCCGCAAGTGATCGAGCGCTACCGCCAGATTGAACGCGTAGTCCGCGTTGTTGGGTTCGGTTACGTATGCTTTGAAATAAGCCTGCTGCGCCTCGGACCATTGATTTCGCGCCGCGTACTGATTTCCGAGTGCGAAATTCAAAACGCCCGCCTCCGGTTGCGAGGCCAGTAGATTTTTCAGACGACTTTCCGAAGCCATCGGATCGGTCTGCCCGCGTAGCGCGATCAACCCGGCTTGCGCATGAGCGTCGCGCGGGTCGGCTTCCAAGGCTTTCAAGTATCGCGCCTCGGCGCTTTCATAACGTCCGCTGCGCGCATCTAAAGACGCGAGGCCGAGCAGAGCGTCGCGATTGCGCGAGTCCTGGCTCAATGCCGCTTCGTAAGTCTCGCGGGCCTGCGGATAGTCACCGCGTTCAAAGGCGGCGTACGCCTGTTCTGTCAACGAAGGCCCCACAGTTATGGACTTGCTGAAATTCGGACCGGAGGCGTACGGGGTTTTTGCGACTTCGCGCGCCGGCAGCTCGGGGCGTGCGGGTTTCGGTGCCGGGGCTTCGGTTATCGCTTCGACTGGTGCTATCGCTTTTTCTGAGCGCGTCTGACGTGCCGCACTCGGAGACATCAAAGGCGGGACGATGGTATCGACTTCTGTTGCGTCCATGGTTGCATGCGCGCGTGGAGACTCTGTGATGGAAACCGCGCTCGTCGAAGGTGGGGTCGATGCTCTCGTCATCGAGGCTTGAGGTGTTTGTGGTTGCAACTGGTACCAAATGTATGCCGCGCCCGCGACAGCGAGCACACCCAACATTCCGAGTGCGATATAGAAAGGCGATACTGACGCAGCCCGTTTTTCTTTGACTTCGAACAATCGACGCGCGGCCGATTGCGCTTGCATGGCGGCAGCTTCCTCGGGGGGCGTACCGCCGCGCGGAGTAGGCTCGAGACGCTTCTCCTTCGTCAACCGCAAGGGGGGTACAAAATCATCCGCCAAAATATCCAGCGACTGGCTGATATCCGGCAGGCGATCGCGCGTGATGAGGGGGGGCGGTGGCGGCGCTTCGTCGGCCGGCGGCGCGACGGGTGATTCGAAACTCAGGACTTCGAGTTCAGGCGAATCCGCAGGCACGGCTCCGCCCGCCTCTTTGGCTTGCTCAGCACGGCGCAGCGCGTCGAGCAATAGACTCATTCGGGTGCGGCCCCTGGCGATTTAGGGGGAATTTGCCGGCTCAGGAAATCGTCCGTCGGCAGGAAGTTGCGATAGCCACGGAAGTCACCCTCGAGCGTCGCATCCTTCAACACAACAGGGCGTAAGAAGATGACGAGTTCTGTTTTGCTGCTTTGCTCGTCCTTGCTTGCAAAAAATTCACGCAGTATGGGTACCTGATTGACTCCGGGAATGGAATCTTCGTTACGCGATACGCGGTCCTGAATCAAACCACCCATCACCGCGATGTCGCCATTCCGGATACGCAATAGCGACTCCATCTCGCGCGTCTGTATTTCCGGAAAGGCGTTGGTAATGGCGGCATCGGGGCATGGAACAGCGTTGCCGAAGCAAGGGTTTCTCAATACGGGATTCGGATCGTTGACGAAACGCAGAACGCGGGAAATCGTCGGTTTTACATTGAGCAAGACTTGGCCGTCCTCCGCGATTTGGGGTGTGACGTTCATCAGAAAACCGACGGGAACGGTGTTCGCGGTGGTCGTGAAATTGGTGACCGACGTGCTTTCATTGGTATTCGTCGTGGCCGTCACATTAAAATAGACGATGTTATCGACCACCTTGAGTAACGCGGTCTGATTGTTGACGACCGAAATGCGGGGACTGGAAAGCACTCTGACATTACCGAAGTTCTCGAGAAGCCTGATTGAGGCGTTCAAAACATTCGAGGTGTAGGTCAAGCCGAATATCGACCCCAAGGATGTCCCGAGCGGTCTGAACTCCGGCGCTGTTTGTCCGCCGCTGATGCCCCCAGAAGTTTTTCCGACGTAATTCCAGTCGATGCCTTGTTGGTAGTTTTTGCTCAGCTCAACTTCGACGATCGTGGCTTCGATCAGTACTTGACGTTTCG
>DATEEW010000220.1:0-6994 GCA_035280965.1 Burkholderiales bacterium | reverse complement strand
TCCACAGACTTCGCGTTTTCGATAGGCGTGGCGCCAGAGCGCAATTGCAACAACAAATGATTCATGCGACTGACCACGTGCTGCACTGTGTCCATCATGTCCCGCTGGAACTCGGGATTGTCGCGATGGCGCTCGGCGTTTTTGATCATCAAGTTCAACTGCGCAACCAGATTCTTCAAATCGTGCACGACGAAAGCGGACATGCGATTGAAGGCGTCAAACTTGCGCGCCTCCATCAAAGCTTCGGCCGCGCTCACATGGCTCAGATAACTGGCTGTCTGACTCGCGGTGGTCTTCAGCAAGTCCAGCACCTCCCAGTTGATATCGACTTTTACGCGCGGCGTGGCAAGCACAACGAAGCCGGTCAGCTCGTCACTGTTTTTTAGGGGCAATACGAGCCAGGCGTTTTCGAGACGCTGAAGCCAGTCCGGCAGCACCAGACCTTCGTAGCGTTCCGGCTGCTCGCGAAACTCTTCGAGGTTGATGATCCAACCCACGCGTGCGAGAAAACCCGGCAGCGCGCTATCGCTTGTCTCAGTCTCGGCAACGGCGGGCATATTCCAGCGCGACGCTTGGCGATACACCGTTTCGTGCTGCAGGAACAATGTGCCGCCCGTGCTTTCCACCAGATCCGCGAGCGCGCGAATGGACATTTCGTTCAAATTGGCAGTCGCCTCGCGACTGGACAACAAGCGCGTAAAGCGCAGCCATTGTTCGCGGTAGTCGTAGCGATAAGAAAAGAAGTTTTTGTTTACGAACACGCGCAACTTGCTGCGCAGCGTTCCGGAGGCGAACAACATGCCGAGAAAGAGCAATGCGCAAAATAGAAGTGCGGCTTGCAACGTGCCGCCCCAGGTGCCTCCGAAAAAGCGGATGTAGTAACCGATAGCGGAGGCGAGCAGCAGATACAGCCCTGAGGCAAGCAGCGCGGTGGAGTGAAATATCACTTGCCGCGACATATGAATATTGAGCGTCCACTGCTTGTTGCGTGCGGCAGCAATAGCGATAAAGGGTATGACCAACGCCTGTGTCGCGGCGTACGCGCGCCATAATTCAGGACTGAGTTCGCCGAACAGCGAAGCCTCGGCATACATGAACAGGCTGTAAATACTAGCCGCACTCAACCCCATACAAAGCGGTTTTAGCGCCCAGCGGCGCGCCTCGGGTGCGTTACGCCATACTTGTTCGAGCAGTACGAGGATGAGAATCGCGAGACCCACCATCACTGCGTACCCGGTATGGACGGACTCGGCCTGTAGCAGCAGGTCTCCCGGCGGCACGGACGGCCGGAGCACTGCGGAGATTAAAAGCACTACCAGCGACAGCAGGCCCCATCTGAAGACGGACGACTTACTCGCACCATCTTCTGTAGCAGGGAGCAACAGCAACAGAAATACGGCCCAGGCCGCGGTGCGCGCCAAGTCAAGCCAATGGCTGATCCACCATAGTTGCGACTGACCCCAGATCAAAAAGGCTAAGGCTGCGCCCACCCATCCCGCGCTCAGCACCACGGCAGCGAGGAGCCACCGCGCACGTGCTCCGCCCTGCCAACCCAACGTGAGTTGGACTGCAAACGCAGCGAAGCCGAATACGGCGAAGCCGAAGCTCCACAACGCGGGTTCGGCAAAAACGGAGGCGTTCAAGTGCAGCCTTTAGAAGCGGAAAGAATGGAATGTATTACGGGAGGCTGTCGACGGCGAGCCTTCAAAAGCTCGTCCAGACGCCCCCTCCGATGCTGCGCCGTTTCCGGTGCAGCGGCGCTTAACGCGCGCCTTCCCCGGAGAGCACCACACGCACCGTTTCGATCAGCACTAACAAATCTAGAAACAGCGAGTGGTTCTTCACGTAATACAAATCGAATTGCAGCTTGCGCGCGGAATCCTCCACCGAAGCACCGTAGGCATAGCGAACTTGCGCCCAGCCGGTGAGACCCGGTTTGACACTATGACGCGCGCCATAGTACGGAATCGATTGTTCGAGTTCGCCGACGAATTGTGGACGTTCCGGACGCGGACCGACAAAGCTCATGTCGCCTTTAAGCACATTCCATAGCTGCGGCAACTCGTCGATGCGAGCACGGCGAATAAAACGGCCAAACATCGTCACGCGAGGATCATTCGCCTGCGCCCAACGCGCGCGCCCATCGCCCTCGGCGTCGGCGCGCATGCTACGAAACTTGTATACGGTAAAGGCGCGACCGCCGCGACCGACGCGCTCTTGCCTATATATAACGGGGCCGCCGCTTTCGAACATGATGAGAAACGCAGAAAGCAGCATCAGGGGAGCAGTTAACAGCAGCAAGGTGCCGGCCACCCAAATATCGAAAGCCCGTTTGACGATATTGCGCAGGCGCCCCTGACGGAACCCCTCACCATAAATCAACCAGCTGGCTTTAAGCGATTCGATCGGCACTTCGCCGTGCACCCGCTCATAAAAACCTGAAAGATCGGTAACGCGTACGCCTTCAAGGCGGCAATTGAGCAGGCAGGTCATGGGTACGACGCCGCCGCGCTGTTCGCGCACTGCGACAATAACTTCGTCGACCGCCAGTTTGCGAATCAGCTCTTGCAAAGATGCGACCGTCTGCAAAACACGATGCGTCGGTACCGCGACGGCGTGGTTGATGCCGATAGGATAGAAACCGACGACTGCATACCCTGCCGCACGCGGCCCCGAAAGCGCTTGATCGACAGCTAATGCATCGGGACCGGTGCCCAAAACCAGTACGCGGCGGGTCAACAAGCCCGCGCCGAGCATGGCGGCGCCAAGCACGCGGCGCAAGCCGAGCACGCCCACAAGTACCAGCAACACGGTTACACCCAGGGCGTCCTGATACACCCCGCCTTGAGGCAGGGCAAAGAACAACAAGTAGGCGATCGGAAACCCGATCAGCAGAGAGACCAATAATCGAGGGGCCAAGCGTGCAAAGGAAGGCGCGCTATCGCGTCGGTAAAGACCCAAGGCACTGTTGACGGCCACCATCAATCCGGCAAAAGCGACGGCCGGAAGAATGGGCAAACTCCTATGAACTCCAAGACCGTGCGCTTGCAACGTTGCCGCGAACAGAATGGCGGCAAAGAACAAACCGGCTTCCAGCGCTAGCTGGAGCAGCGTTGCCAACGGCACATAATGGCGAAATAAACTGACCATATCCGTGAAACCCTCATTTCTCTCACATCCTCCCTTTTTGTCTTTTTTTTATTACATACACACGCATGGTCGCTTCGATTTCCGAGACATCGCCGGCTTAAGGGCAAAAAAACCCTTGCACATCGCAATTTCCGATGCGGCTCAACTTCAAGGAATCTATTTATTGGTTTTTGGCGTCGATGCTGCGTAACGCTTGCGTGGGACGGAGCGGAAATCTGTTTGCCGAACTTACAAATCGCCCGGCAACCGCTCCAAGAACTCCCTAAGAAAAGCTTCCAACCTCCACAAAAGTCTTTCGATTACGATGGGGGCGATGCTGTCATGATCCATACGCCCTCTCAATCCATCGAAGGGCCTAAACGCCAGGCGCTTCACATTTATTCTGATTCGGTCTTGCTGTATGGCTCTTTTTGGCCAAGCGATGGTGCCACACGACACTCTGAAAGTTTGTCAAAGATTGAAAAACCCAATGGACAATAAGGGCTGCACATTCCGGTACTTAGCTGCTTTGGACAATGTGACGAATGCTGCGGTGACACAACGAGGGAATTACTAGACCAACACCTCTGTCGCGCGGGGATGACTAAGAAAATCAGCGGGGCTCGCGGTCAATCCATACGCGCCGGATTGAAATACCACTGCTAAATCGCCCGCTTGAGCAACTGCGAGATCCATGCGATCGGCCAGGAGGTCCAGCGGAGTGCACAAGGGACCGACTACTGAAGCTGATTCGCGATCCTTCCCTTGTACACGATTACCGATTACAACCGGGTAATTTTTGCGAATCACTTGTCCGAAGTTGCCTGAGGCAGCGAGATGATGATGCAAACCGCCATCGCAGACTAAAAATACTTGGCCGCGCGAAATTTTGCGGTCGACCACGCGACACACAAAAATGCCCGCTTCGCCAACGAGATAACGACCCAATTCAATGACCAACTGCGTTTGCGATAGCTGTGACCGCGCTTTGGCGACCAGTTCGCGCAAATTCTCGCCGATCGGCGCGATATCCAAAGGTACATCGCCGGGGAAATAGGGAATGCCAAAACCGCCGCCCAGATTCAGACTCTTGATCGGCGCAGGTGAGGATTTCGCGAGTTCGACGGCTAAAGCGAAGGCCTTCTGCTGCGCTTCGCAGATCGCTTCATGTTTTAAATTCTGCGAGCCGCTGAAAATATGAAAGCCTTCGAACGCCAACCCTGCCTTGCCTATATCGGCAAGGAGCTCGGGGACTAGCTCGGCATCGACGCCGAACTGCTTAGGCCCGCCGGCCATTTTCATTCCGGAGGCTTTCAATTCGAAATCGGGATTGACTCGCACCGCTACGCGTGCAGGCAGGTTCAACTTGCGCGCTGCGCGCGCAAGGAGTTCGATTTCGCGAGGCGATTCGATGTTCAGCAAAATACCGCTCGCCACCGCCTGTTCGAGTTCCGCGTCGCTCTTGCCGGGGCCGGCGAAACTCATCTCACGCGGATCCATTCCGCTATCGAGCGCCACGCGCAGCTCGCGACCGGAGGCCACATCCAGACCGTCGACCAAGCCGGCCATGAAGCACACCAGCGCCGGCATCGGATTGGCTTTCATCGCGTAATGCAATTTCACTTCGCCGGGCAGATGCGCGCGCAAATGCTCGATGCGCGCTTTCAGCAAGCTACGGTCGTACGCGTAGAAGGGAGTACTACCCACGCGCGCGGCGAGTTGGGTCAGCGGTATGCCGTTGACGAGCAGACAATCGTTCGCCACAGCGAATTGCGTCATCGGTGTATGCGTGGGGGCGTTCATGCGTCGCGATAGAGGTTCTGAAATTCGAAAGACAAGGTCTTGCGATCGATCTTGCCGTTGACGTTGCGCGGCAAAGAACCGGCGCGCACGTCAACGTGACTGGGTACCATATACGCGGGCAGCCGGATTTTGCACTCGGCGATCAATTGGTCCGCCTGAAGTGGCGCACCGTCCTTGCCGGTCGCTACCACGACGATCGCTTGCCCCAAGCGCGGATGGGTGATGCCGAAGGCCGCTGCTTCGCCAACCAACTGCGTACCGTAGAGCACTTCTTCGACCTCAGTGGGGCTGACCCGATAACCCGAAGTCTTAATCATCTCGTCTCGACGGCCGATGAAGTAAATGAAACCCTCTTCATCCATACGCACCGTATCGCCAGAAAAAACCGCGATTTCCGGAAGCACGAGTCCGCTTTCCCGATGCGGCAGCGGCTTATAACGTTCCGCGGTTTTTTCCGGATCATTCCAGTAACCCATGCCGACCAAGGCCCCGCGATGCACCAGTTCGCCGGGCTCGTTCGGCGCGCAGGGCGTACCGTCTTCACGGAGCACCAGAATTTCCGCGTTCGGAATCGCTTTGCCGATGGAGTCGGGCCGCTTGTCCACCTCGGCAGGCGGCAAGTAGGTCGATCTAAACGCTTCGGTCAAGCCATACATCAGATAGGGTTTGGTTCGTGGCAACTTATCGCGCAACACATTGAGCGTTTCACGCGGCATATGGCCGCCGGTATTGGCGATGTAACGCAAATTCTCCGCAATCGATGCGGGCCACTTGAGTTGCGCCAATTGGATCCAGATCGGCGGCACCGCCGTCAGCCCGGTCACGCGATGCGTATCCAGCGCGCGTATCGCATCCTTGGGCAGAAGGTAATTCAACAGCACGACGCTTGCCCCCACGTGGAAGGCGGTCGTCAGTTGACTGAAACCCGCATCGAAAGACAAGGGCAATACCGACAGGATCACGTCTTCCGCGCGATTTTCCAAATATGAAGCGACGCTTTTTGCGCCGGCCGTCATATTGCGGTGAGACAGTACAACCCCCTTCGGTTTTCCGGTGCTGCCGGACGTGTACAAAATAGCCAACATGTCGGTATCGATGACACGATGACCTGCGTGAGACCGCGCTTGCATCAATTCATCCCAACGATGTACGGCGTAGGCCTGCCCCGTGGGCGGCGTGAAACCCTCGCCGACCACAATCACATGACGCAAATCGTGGCATTGCGGCAATACGTTGGCGAGCAAAGAAAAACGTTCGGCAGATGTGAGGAGGACACGCACATTGCAATCGCGCAAGATGTATCCAACCTGCTCCGCTTTCAATAGCGGATTGATGGGCACGAACACCGCGCCGGCCGCCGGTGCTCCGAAAGATGCGATCACGGTTTCGAAACGCTTCTCCAGATAAATGCCAACGCGTTCCGCGCGCGCCGTCTGGAGATCCAACAACCCCGATGCAAAGGCTTCCGTCTGCCGCGCCAAATGACCGTAAGCGAGCGTCTGCGAGCTGTAGCGCAACGCGGGCGCCTCTGGCGTGCGCGATGCGGCGCGCAAGACAAGCTGATGAAGTAAAAAAGAGGTGTTCATGGCCGTATGGAATCTGTTCCGTGTTCTACGCGATCATGCAAATGGACGCAAGCCCGACCCTGGGCAGATTTAAGACTAAGTTCAGAACTAGTTCAGACTTAGTTCGGACCTAGTTCGCGCCATCGACGGGGGTCGCTTTACGCCAGGATGCCAGACGATTTCTTACGGTCATCAGGACATGTTCTTCCGCGCCTTCAGGACGCCCCGCCAACCGCCAAAAAACGTAGGCACTGCCGATATAAACGAGGGCTCCCACCACGATAGCGCTCAACAAATAGGGCAACTGCTGCATGGAGCTCGCGGAAGGATCATGCAGCGCAAGCACCATAAGTCGAACAACGACCACCATCAAGACGCTCGCCAGCAAGGGCCGCCACAGCACCAGCAAAATCTCTCGCATACGCAGATGTAGAAGGTGCATCGCCAGCCCGTACGCATAGGGCACTTGTACGATTGTCGCCAAGCAATAAGCGTAG
>DATEEW010000219.1:0-3524 GCA_035280965.1 Burkholderiales bacterium | reverse complement strand
TATTCAATGGCGTAGCCGGTGCCACCCGCGGTACCAATTTCACCGATCATGGCAAGGATCATGTCCTTCGCCGTCACGCCGCGCGGCAACTGACCGTCGAACCACACCAGCATATTGCGGGATTTTTTTTGCAGCAGGCATTGAGTGGCCAGTACGTGCTCGACTTCGGAAGTACCGATGCCATGTGCCAGACAGGCAAAAGCGCCGTGCGTGCTCGTATGACTATCGCCACAAACAACTGTCATGCCGGGGAGCGTCGCACCCTGCTCCGGCCCGATCACATGCACGATGCCTTGACGGCGGTCGTTCATGCCGAATTCGGTAATACCGAATTCGGCGCAATTCTTGTCCAAGGTCTCGACCTGAACGCGCGACACGGGGTCGTCGATACCTTGCGAACGATCCGTCGTCGGCACGTTATGGTCGGCCGTTGCGAGATTCGCGCTGATTCGCCAGGGTTTGCGATGTGCCAAGCGCAGGCCGTCAAAGGCCTGGGGGCTGGTCACTTCGTGCAACAACTGGCGGTCAATGTAGAGGAGCGTCGTGCCGTCTTCTTCGACATGCACGGTATGGCTCGCCCAAAGTTTGTCGTAAAGCGTCTGCGGTGCCATGAGGGGCGGTCAATCGATACGGTTCGAAAACCGGTGAAACGGAAAGCACTCGATTATACCGTTCGTGGGGATATTCCGCCTTCAGCCTGCGCTAATGTGTTGAATATTAACGTCGAGCCGCTTGATAAAGGGGCATTACCTGCTGCGCATGGACTTGCAGTTCTTTGATACGGTTTTCCGGCGAAGGGTGAGTGGAGAGAAATTCGATGCCACCCCCGCCACCGGCGGCAATCATTTTCTGCCATACAGTGACCGCTCCGTGCGGATCGTAACCTGCGCGCGCCGCCAATTCGACGCCGATCGCATCTGCCTCGCTCTCCTGCGTACGCGAATTGGGTTTGTTGATCACGGCGTCGGCAACCATATTGCCGATCTGCGAGCCGCCATCTCCCAGGCCGAAAATCGCGGCGCCTAGGCTGACACCAAGACTGGTCAGCGTTGCGCGGCTGATGCGCTCGCGAGCATGTTCGCGCAACGCGTGCGCGATTTCATGGCCCATCACCGCGGCCAGTTCCGCATCGCTGAGATCCAGCTTTTCGATCAAACCCGTGTAAACGGCCATCTTGCCGCCGGGCATACACCACGCATTCAGTTCCTCTGTGCTGATGACATTGACTTCCCAATCCCATTTGAGCGCATCGTCTCGAAACACCTTCGTCGCCGGAACCAATCGTGCAACGATATTGCGCACGCGCTGAACCTGGTTCGAATTCCGGTTCAACACATTCTTTTTCCGCGCCTCAGCCATCATCTGCGCGTATTGCTGCTCCGATGCCTGTTGCACTTGTTCCGACGACACGAGCAGCATTTGATTACGCTCCACCCCGACTACACCGGCCTCGGTGGTCGGATCGGATGCGCATCCACATAAGATCGCCGCGCATAGTGCGGCGACAAATCCATTCTTTAAACTTTTCATCCTTGCTCCTCGAGGGATATTCCGGAACTGCTGAATTGGCCCACGCGAGGCAAGGCCTTGCCTCGCCATAGGAGTAAGAGCAAGCCACATGCCGCCGCAAAACTGGCCGCCGTATAGGTCCATTGCGGCCCGACGCTCTGCCACAAGCCCCCTGCCATGATGGAACCGACCGCGCTCCCTGCGCCGTAGGTCAGACTTGAAAAGAGCGCCTGACCGCGTACATGACGTGCGCCCTGGAACCATTCGTTAATGACAGCGAGCGCGGCAGCATGAAAGCTGCCGAAACTGGCCGCGTGCAAAAGCTGCGCGATCAAAAGTATGGTCAGGCTTTCCACGCCCCAGCCGATCATCAGGAAGCGCAAACTCCCGAGCGCAAAACTGGCAAGAAGTATTGCTCGAGGCGTGAAACGCGTCAGCCAGTGTGGCATGGCGAGGAAAACGATGATCTCCGCAATGACGCCAAGTGACCACAGCGCACCCACTGCGGTTTTGCTATACCCGGCCATGTCGAGATATATCGAGTAGAAGGCATAGAGCGGACCGTGCGCGACACACATCAAAAACCCCGCGCTCAACAGCGCAATGACCTCGCTGCGCCGAACGACATCGCGAATTGTTTGGCCTTCGCGATGCGTGCCGGCAGGCGCCGCCGACAGCAGGAGACCGCATAGCGCTGCCCCCGCCAAAGGGAGCACGACCATCCAGGGTAGATATTTCATATCGACGCGATCGAGTGCCCAGCCGACCGCTAGTACGGCGACGATGAAGCCGACTGATCCCCATAAACGAATGCCGCCATAACGCCCGTACTGACCGCGCAAATGGTTAAGCGTTTGCGATTCGAACAAGGGCATCGCCGCGCTGGCAAAAAAAGAATGAACGGCCAGCACGATGAATATCGCGAAGAAGGATTGCGCGTAGAACATCCCACAGAAACTGAATACGGCGCAGGCGAGCGCAATGCGTAGCAGCCCCATCGAGCGGCCACGCCTATCCGCCCACCAGGCCCAGAGATTGGGTGCAAAGATGCGCGTAATTTGACCAACAGCCAGGAGTGCGCCGATAGCCCAGGGAGCAAGTCCCAACCAGGCAAGATAAAGCCCGAAATAAGGCATGAAGGCGCCGACAAAACCGAAATAGCCGAAGTACAGCGCCGCGAGACGATAAAAAGGGATAGGGAATGTCTGATTAAGTGCCACGGATGGTCGCGAGTGCGGGGCTGCCGGCACATGCTGTACGAGCGAGGGCAAAGCAAAGCCTTGGGCGCTTGAAGCCGGCGACGTTATTCATCAATCAACCTTAGTCGGAGCTTCCATAGCACGTGAGGGAGCGCTCTAAGGAGCGCTTAAAAAAGCTTCGATCGCAGCCGCGCTATTCTGC
Organism: Burkholderiales bacterium; assembly: GCA_035280965.1. GTDB lineage: Bacteria > Pseudomonadota > Gammaproteobacteria > Burkholderiales > SG8-39 > DATEEW01. Next base: position 614 of record DATEEW010000219.1, on the reverse strand, counting down.
GCGGCCGGGAATTTTCGGCGTGGCGCATGAGACATCGGCGTTCTGTGCGCGATGCCGCAACGCGTGATCCATCAACACAATCGCCAACATCGCTTCGGCGATAGGCGTTGCGCGAATGCCCACGCACGGATCGTGACGTCCTGTGGTTTCCACAATGGTCGGCTCACCGGTTTTCGTGATTGACCGACGCGGCAGACGAATACTCGAAGTAGGTTTGAGTGCGAGATTGACGACAACATCCTGCCCCGTCGAAATGCCGCCCAGAATGCCGCCGGCGTTGTTCGACAAAAATCCCTCAGGGGTCAGTTCGTCTCCATGCTCGCTACCCCGCTGCGAAACCGATGAGAAGCCCGCGCCGATTTCCACACCCTTCACGGCATTGATGCTCATCATCGCATAGGCGATTTCCGCATCGAGGCGGTCATAAACCGGTTCACCCCAACCCACTTGCATCCCTTCAGCCACGACGGCGATTTTGGCGCCCACCGAATCGCCGGAGCGGCGCAACTCGTCCATGTACTCTTCAAGATGGGGCACCATGGCTTCGTTGGCGACAAAAAAAGGATTCGCCGCGACCATGTCCCACGAGACGAAAGGCACCTCGACTTCGCCTA
>DATEEW010000218.1:0-2055 GCA_035280965.1 Burkholderiales bacterium | reverse complement strand
TCCGCTTCAGCGGTCGCATCCCCTCATCAATAATGAGGGGGCCCTGCTCCGCGCCTCCGCGGCGCACCGGTATAATCCGGTTTTCTCGATGCGCCTTTCCATGTTCAATTCCGGTTCCTTTCATGCAGCGCCGCCACGCGATTGCGCCGCCAGGCTACAAGGCATGGCCCGCGCATGAGGCAGGTTTTTCAGTTCCGCGGTAGCCAGGCGCTTTCCGCCTTCCGGCTCGACAAGCTCAATGCCAAATTGCAGGCGCTCGACACGCGTACTGTCGTTCGCGGGGCGGTGCACTGGCATTTCGTCGAAACCGAACGCGCGCTGGAAAGCGCGGAAATCCAAACGCTGCAAAAACTGCTCACTTACGGCGATGCCGCGCCGATACGCATCGACGCGTCCAACAGCCTTGTCGTCGTTCCGCGCTTGGGCACGATTTCGCCCTGGTCCTCAAAAGCCACTGATATTGCCAGAAGCTGCGGACTTGACGCAGTGCTGCGCATCGAGCGGGGGGTTGAATATCACTTCAATCTTGGCAAAAAAATAACGGTGGCAGCGGTGGCCGCGCAGGTGCACGATCGGATGACCGAGACGGTGCTGAACAGGTTGGATGACGCGACCGCGCTGTTCCGCCATTTCGAACCGCAACCCCTGGCCGAAATCGATGTGAAGCATGGCGGCCGGTCCGCGCTGGAACGCGCCAATACTGAAATGGGTCTGGCCCTCGCGCCGGATGAAATCGAATATCTGCTGGAGCTTTATAGCAAGCTCCACCGCAACCCTACCGATGTCGAACTCACGATGTTCGCCCAGGCGAATTCGGAACATTGCCGCCACAAAATTTTCAACGCCTCGTGGGTAATAGACGGTGCGCCGCAGGAACAAAGCCTGTTTGGCATGATCCGCACGACGCATGCGGCGCATCCTCAGGGCACGGTGCTCGCGTATTCGGACAACTCCGCCATTTTGGAGGGCCGTCCCGCGCACCGTTGGTTCGCCGATCCGGACGGCCGTTACCGTGCCCACGACGAGCTCACCCATTTGATTATCAAGGTCGAGACGCACAATCACCCAACCGCGATTTCGCCTTACCCCGGGGCGGCGACGGGTTCGGGCGGCGAATTGCGCGACGAAGGAGCCACCGGTCGCGGCGCCAAACCGAAGGCAGGTCTGTGCGGCTTCTCGGTTTCGAATCTTCGTATTCCCGGTTATATGCAGCCTTGGGAAATCGATAACGGGAAACCGGATCGCATTGCCTCGGCCTTGTCGATCATGCTCGAGGGGCCTATCGGCGCCGCGGCTTTCAATAACGAATTCGGGCGGCCCAATCTGGCTGGTTATTTCCGCGCTTACGAAGCGGAAGTGCTGGGCGTCCTCCGCGGTTACCACAAGCCGATCATGATCGCGGGCGGCGTGGGCAACATGCGCGCACAGCATGCGGCGAAAGCACCCGTCGAACCGGGAGCGCTACTGATTCAACTCGGCGGCCCGAGCATGCTGATCGGCATGGGCGGCGGCGCCGCTTCCTCGATGGATGCCGGCGCGAACACAGCCGATCTGGATTTCGATTCTGTGCAGCGCGGGAATGCCGAAATCGAACGACGCGCGCAAGAAGTCATCGATCGTTGTATCGCGCTGGGCGATGCAAATCCGATCCTGTCTATTCACGACGTAGGCGCGGGCGGTCTGGCGAACGCATTGCCCGAACTGGCACATGGTGCCGGCCGGGGCGCAAAAATCGATTTGCGCGCAGCACCCAACGAAGAGCCGGGCATGACGCCCCGCGAAGTGTGGTGCAACGAGGCGCAAGAGCGCTATGTATTGGCCATCGCGCCCGAGGCCTTGCCCACCTTCAAAGCGATTTGCGAACGCGAACGCTGTCCTTTCGCAGTAGTGGGAGAAGCGACTGTCGACACGCATTTGAGTGTGTACGACGCGCATTTCGACAATGAGCCGGTCGATCTCTCGCTCGATTCGATTTTAGGTAAACCACCGCGCATGCTGCGCAATGTGCAACGCACGCGTCGTTTTCCTTCCCCGGTCGATACGCATGTCATCGAA